>DATEPX010000396.1:0-33821 GCA_035272945.1 Terriglobales bacterium | reverse complement strand
GTCGAAGACGACTGGAGGACGGAGTGCCTCTAGGAAGGCGCGGGGATCACTCCGCACCCGTGCCTGAACATCAGGATCTTCGAGCAGTACAAACTGGGTTTTAGGAAAAAGCTTGCGCAGAAGAGTGGTCTTGCCAGCACGGCGAGGACCAGTCACAACAACGGCGGGGAAGTGCCGAGCTGCATCCAGCAGGACAGTCGCCAGTCTTCGTTGGATATATTGCACATGAGAAATACAAACTAGTACTTTAGATTTCTCAATATTAGCGTTTTGGGCGCTCCAGAGAATGGAACTATGCAAATTCGCCCTATCGGGAGGTTCCGTCAGGAGTGCTGAAGTTGGAGAGATGCCCCGCAGCGGTACGCTCCTTCATTCTCTGAGCCATACGGGCCCTGACTTCGTCGAAGTGCCACGGGCGGAAATCGTGGGTATCCACACCGACATCCATGGCGAGTGAAGCAGGTATGTCTGGGAGGTTTCCATGCCAAAGGGCATTGTTGAACTGACTTCCTAAGTCGATTTACGCAGTTTGAAACACCACTGAGAAGGCGCAAATCAACGGCTCCAAGGTAGGTCGCACGCGAATTTCGGTCGGGAGAATTGTGACTAAATAGCTGCCGTTCTGCAGCATGCAAGGGAAGCTACAGATGACATGTGCAGCCATTGACAGGATTTGCCGATGGGGAGAATAATCTTGGCCCGATGTGGGGTTCAGAACCTTGAGTTCAAGTTCTATTCATTTCCTTTCCTTCTGGACGTCCGCAATGCGGACGATTCAGTCCCGCGGCGTCGAATCTGCGCGGTCCGCTCCGCATCTGCGCTCCGTAGATGGCAGCTCTGTTGGTTACAGCCGTTCCGAAGCTGGAGGTAGTCACCAAGCTCGGTCAACGCGAGAGGAGAACCGATGAGAACTGGCAGTAAGTTTGCATTCTGCATTTCAGGTCTGCTTTCGATGATCGTTCTGGCCACGCTGGCGCTGGCACAGACCCAGACGTACGGCACGATCACCGGGACGATCCAAGACCCGTCCGGCGGACTAGTTCCTGGTGCGAAGGTGACCGCGACCAATAAGGCGACGGGGCAGACTGAAACCGCGGTCACGAACAACGTTGGCCGTTACGTGCTGACGAACCTCCCCACCGGCACCTACGACGTGGCCGCCGAAAAGGAGGGTTTTGCCAAGTGCGTTACTGCGGGAGTCATCCTCAGCCCAGCGTCCAGCGTCCAGCTGACCTGCCAGGTGAAAGTAGGAGCGGCGACTGAGACCGTCACCGTGGCCGCGCAGGCGCTCTCGGTGCAAACGGAGGATCCCAAGGTCTCCCGCGTGATTACCGACACGCAGATGCAGGAAATACCGGTGAACGGGCGAAATTTCGCCAGCCTGCTGGCCCTGCAGCCCGGAGTGCAAACGGAATTTGCCTTCAACAGCTTCCAGTCAATGAACATCTTCGCCACCGAGGGAACGCATGTAAACGGCCTGCGCGGTGACGAGAACAACGTGCAGATCGACGGCGCTCCCTCGACCCGCACGCGCGCGAATGGAGCGACCACAGCCGCTCCCAGCATGGACGCGATCGGGGAAATCAATATCATAACCACCGGCTACATGCCGGAATACGCACGCGCCGGTGGCGGCCAGATGATCGTGCAGATGAAGTCTGGCACAGAAAACTATCACGGTTCCGTTTTCGAGTATTTGCGCAACGACGCGCTAGACGCACGCAGCTTTTTTGCCCGCCCCCCGTCCCCCAAAAACATCTTGAAGTACAACAATTTTGGCTACTCCTTTGGCGGACCGGTGATTCCCGGCAAGAAGAAAGTTTTCTTCTATTGGGCACAGGAATGGACCCGTCTGCGTACCTCGTACACCAACGTGGCAACGGTTCCTGATGCCCTGGCGAGGCAGGGCAACTTTACAGATTATTGCGCCGCCGGACTGTCCTGCCCGGTAGTTCCTGCCTACCTGGATGGCGTGGGCGGATTGCTCGCCGGACAGCCGTTTCCCAACAATACCATTCCGCAGGCCCTGTGGAGCGCAAATGGAGCGGCGTTTGTCAGCGTCATGGCGCCGCCGAACCAGCCTGGTATCGCCAACAACAACATTCAGCAGATTCCGGCACCCCAGAACAACCGTACCGAAAGCATCAAGGGCGACGTGCAGTTTGATTCCATCAAATCGCATTTGGCCGTGTCGTTGCGGCATTACCGCTCAGACTGGTTCGACGGCGGCTTTGCCGGGGCCAGTCGGTTGGAAAACTGGAACATTCAGCTTCCGGAGCGGGGCGGAACCATCGATTTCACTACTACGTTCAGTCCAACTTTGCTGAACGATTTCTCCTTCACCTCCACCGAGGACATAGTCCACGTGCTGCTGCCTAGCGGCCCGGGACTGAACCGCACCGCGCTGGGAATTAATTTTCCATTCATCTTCGGCGACGTCAGCAAAGACATCGCAGGCAAAACGCCCACAATTCAGGTCTCCGGCTTCGATACGGTAAATGGGTCTACCAATGCTTATCCGTCGGGCAGCATTGGCCACGTATGGCAATGGCAGGACATCGTCACCAAAACCCACAACGACCACCTGCTTAAGTTCGGCCTCTGGGTCGAGCGCGATGGCGAGGACGACTACGACCAGTTGTCCATCGGAGGTACGGAGCCGCCGAACCTGAACGGTTCCTTTGATTTCGGCGCGTCGGCTTCGGAAAATCCCGCCACCACCGGTGCGCCGCTAGCTGACGTCTTCCTGGGCAATTTCGACGTGTACCAGGAGCTAGGATTCCGCAACCGAACGCCGTGGGTAGGCAACCAGATTGGGTTATTTGGGCAGGATACATGGAAAGTAACGCGAAAGTTGACCCTCTCTGGCGGATTGCGTTGGGACTACTACGCCCCCTATCACAGCAAGTGGTGCAACTTCTCGATGTTTGATCCATTTTTCTATTCCCACGCGCCGGGGCAACAGCAAGTGATTGATCCCGCGACGGGCTTTATTGTCGGCGGCAACCCGTTCAATGGCATCGCCGCGCCGTGCAATCGGCTGCCGAACTCGGCGATCGGTCACTTCGGGGTCTACGGAGAGCCGCTCACACCGGCGACGATCGGCTCCATTAATCAGAGACTTGTCAATGACGGTATCGTGCGCGGGCTGCCGTCGGAAATCTTGCCGAAGCATCATCGGAACTTCCAGCCGCGCTTTGGTTTCGCCTACGACCCGACGGGCAGCGGTAAGACGTCCATTCGCGGCAGTGCCGGCATTTTCTACAATCATCTGACGCTGAACGACTCGTCCGGAGCTCTGTTTGGCAAAAATGTCCCGTTCCAGACGGCAGCGCAGGTCTTTGGTGGCCAGGCCGACTGCCCCGGAGCTCCTTTGAATCCTACCCGGGCGTGTGCGGGGGTTGTGACCCCGTCTACTGCCGCGCCGTTACCCATTCCTATCAGCGCCGGCGACTTAACAGGGGCCATCCCGATGGTCTACCAGTGGAGCACAAGCGTGCAGCGGATGTTGCCGACTGACACGCTGCTCGAGGTTGGATACGTGGGAACACGCGGCCGACACATCGCGCTCAACTACGACCTGAACCAGTTCCCGCTGGGCGTCTTACCGGCACTAGAAGCCAGTCTTCCCAGTGACCCGAGTGGCAATGTGGCCGCCGCGTTTGCGCCGTACCCTGGTTTTGGCCGGCTGATCGCGGGGTTGAATAACACCAATTCTCAGTATGATTCTCTCCAGGTTAGCGCCCAGCATAGGATGAACAAGGGCTTGCAGTTCGGGGTCTCTTACACCTATTCCAAGGCTCATGACTTCGGTTCCAACCGTTACGCCACCGCAGTGGATACGTATGATCTCAGGTACAACTATGGTCCTCCCGACTGGCAGAGGAACCATATGTTCACCGCCAACTTTGTTTACGATTTACCCTTGCTGCGCAATGCCACCAGTTTTGCTGGCAAGGCACTGGGTGGGTGGGAACTGGCGGCAGTGTTAGCACTGGCCAGTGGTTCCCCCTTCAACATCACGGCTGACACGGATGCGGCTATTGTCGGCAACGACTTCAGCCAGAATGCGTCGCTGGTGTCGGGATGCGATCCGAACAGCGGCCCGCGCACTATTGACCAGTGGTTCAAGACGTCCTGCTTCGTGGCGCCTACCGCCGGGACGTTCGGCAATGCCAGCAGGAACAGCGTATGGGGACCGCCGATCAAAAACTTCGATCTGGCGTTCTACAAGAATGGCCCAATTTACGCGGAGAAGCTCCGCTACCAGTTCCGGGCGGAGTTCTTCAACGTGCTTAACCATCCTAGCTTTAACAATCTGTCGACCGGAATCTCCAGCGGCAGCTTTGGCACTGTTACCGGGGCCAATGACCCGCGCGAGATCCAGTTTGCCTTGCGACTGATGTTTTGAAGTTGCTGCAACAAGGGCTTCGGGCACGCTGCTGCGTGCCCTTGTTCTTCGTGTCGCAAAGTGTAGTAGCATAGCGGTTCATAGCCGCCAGGCAAAGCTCGTGAACCGTTTTGGGCAGTTGCCTGCGCGCGAATCCTGGATTTCCGCTGTGGATCCGTGGTCAGACCTCCTCATCAGTCTCGCCTACAGGTTTGGAACCGGCCGTCGATGACCGCCGGTTGTCTTGTCGTTTGCCTGACCGGCATTTTGGTCGCGGTTCATTTCTTTGTAGTGCCGTTGCGGGCGCAAACCGGTAACGACTCACCGAATCGCCCGAGTTCGCAAACCGAGCAATTCGAGAATGCCGTCGCGCACTACCAGAAACTACTCTCCGGTTCCCCGCCCCGGACGACGGAGGTCGAAACTCGAACTCGACTGGCGATGACGTACTTTATGCTTCACCGGTACTCGGAGTCGCTGGAGGCAATACGGCCGCTGACCGGAGCGGGTGTCAAGGCCCCGAAGACGGCTTCTGTTTCGGATATTCCGGCGCAGGCCTGGACTGTCCAGGGACTCGACTGCCTGGAACTGAACCGCCTGCCCGAAGCGATTGAGTCGCTGCAACGCGCGCTGGCGATCAATGCCTCAGCCGGGACAGCCAGGCTTGCCTTGGGAGATGCTTTGGCGAGGAGCGGGCGGCTGCAAGAAGCGGCGAAGCAATATGAGCGGCAGACAAGTCTCACCCCGTCGATCCCCGACGCCTGGTACAAGCTCGGACTGGCTTACTCCGAGATAGCCGGTAAGCTCTCCAAACCCGACGGGCCCTCGGTTGACAGCACGGTCGTCCAGCAACTTTCCGCGGAAGAAATGTTGGCGAAGGGTGAAAACCTTGAAGCGGCGCGCGCTCTGGCTCGGCTGGTCCGGCAAGCTCCGCAACAGGCGCAAGTCGAGGCGGACCTCGGGCTCGCGTTGCTGGGTATCGGCTACACAAAATCCGCTGAGGAGCACTTCCGCAAGGAACTGGCGTTTGATCCGGAGTGTCCGCTCGCGCAGTTTGGAATGGCGCAATTAGCGATGCTGGGCGGGGATTGGGCCGCGGCTCTGCCCATGGTTGCGAAGTTAGCCGGTTCGCATCCGCATGAGCTCACGCGCTTTCTGGAATTTCCGCCGTCAGGAAATTTGCGCCAGGGGTGGATCGAAGGCAAGATTCCGATGTCTTCAGATTTCGCCGATTTGCCGCTTGGCGCCGCTTTGAAGACGTGGCTGGATCAATCCGGTGCGACCGCGGTTTCCGTTCATCCCTCCGATCCTCCGGTGAAGTGCACCGACCGACAATCCAAGGCCATGCAGATATCGGGCGTATGGCTTTCGGAGCCGTGTTACCTGGCGCTGATGAGCCATGCGAAAACCAGGAAGACCATTTCTGGCGAACAAAGAACCAAGCTCGCGGAAGCCGAGTTCAGATTGGGACGATACGACGCGGCCCGGCGGAATGCCGAGCGCGTGCTGTCATCGCACGGGCGCAGCGACTGGGCTACGTACTGGTTAAGCAAGGCGAACGCGGCACTCGCCGAGGAATGTTTCGTCAAGGTCGGGACGCTCAGTCCCGATTCGGCTCGGGTACACCAAATGCTGGCACAGCACTATGTAAGCTGGTCTGAGTACTCGAGGGCAAAGTCAGAATACATGGCGGCGATCCGTCTCGCTCCCGAACTGCCGGATCTCCACCTCGGGTTGGGATCGGTTTACTGGCGTACAGGTGAATGGCCGCCAGCAGAGAAGGAATTGAAACGAACGCTTGAGCTGACGCCTTCGTCCGCTGCGGCCCATTACGAATTGGGCGACATTTACCTGCAGCAACGCCGATGGCAGGCGGCAATCGCCGACCTCCGACTGGTACCAGCCGATTCTGCGCTGGGACTGAACGCCCAGCTCGGCCTTGCGAAGGCGGAGGCCGAAGTCGGCCAGACCCGCGAAGCCCTGGACGATTTGCTGCCGCTTCTCGATCGCGATCAGAGTGGCGAAGTTCACTACCGGGTTGCGGGTCTATATCGTAAATTGGGTGATCCTGCAAAAGCGCAGGAAGCGTTGGCGGCTTTCAAGCGGTTGAAGGCAGCGTCATTGCAGGCGAACCACGACGAGCTTCCCGGCGTTGAATTCGAGCAAAACACCGCCGGGGGCGGCGATTCCCATCATCCCTGAGTACTCACTTGCCCCAGCACTCTGCGAATCGAGCCGGTTTGTTCACCCGACGCAACTTCCTCCGACAATGTGGCGCTACGCTGTGCTTCGTGATTCCGCTTTTCAGGGGGCGACTGGGCCAACCCGTCCTTGCTCCCGCGCCATGGTTCATTGATACGGCCCGTGCCGCTGGTTTGGCTGCTTTTCGCGACCGGTGCGGTTCGCTGGCAAAACAGTACCTCGTCGAGACCCTGGGCAGCGGAGTAGCGCTATTCGACTACAACCAGGATGGACTGGTGGATGTGCTGCTGGTGAATGGCTCCTCGTTTGAGATACTGAGCGACCCAGGGCTACCTCGGCCCGCGAGCCGGCTTTTTCGCAACAACGGAGACGGCACATTTACGGATGTTACCCGGGAAAGCGGCCTCGTGAGTGAAGGTTGGGGAGTGGGCGTTTCGGTTGCGGATTATGACAATGATGGTCATCGCGATGTGTTCATCACCAACCTCGGAACGAATGCGCTGTTTCATAACAACGGGAATGGGACCTTCACGAATGTGACCCATGAAGCTGGGGTGGAAGGTGGCAACTGGAGTACAGGGTGCGCGTGGGGCGATTACGATCGGGACGGGCGTTTGGACCTTTACGTTTCCCGGTATGTCGATTTTGACAAGTTACGGACCCCGCGTCCCGGCGCAAACACGTATTGCCGTTACCAGGGTGTGCCGGTGGCTTGCGGTCCCCGCGGCCTGCCTGGCCTGCCCGACCTTCTGTACCACAATGAGGGCAATGGGAAATTTCGTGAGGTCAGCGCCGATATTGGGGTGCGCAACACGGACCCCGCATATGGCATGGCAGTGACGTGGCTCGACTTCGACAACGACGGTTGGCCGGATATTTTTGTGGCCAACGACTCCATGCCGAATTATCTGTTCCGCAATAAGCGCAACGGAACCTTTGAAGAGATCGGGTTCGAGGCGGGGTGCGCGGTTAGCGCCGACGGCCGCTCGCAGTCGTCGATGGGCGTCGCAGTCGGCGATTACGACAACGATGGTTGGCTCGACCTGCTGGTCACCAATTTTTCCGAGGATTACAGCACGCTTTATCACAATAATGGGGGCCGCTTCGAAGACGTCACGTATGAGGCCGGACTGGGCACCGCCACTTACAAGCAGCTGAAATGGGGCACGGGCTTCGTTGATTTTGATAACGACGGCTGGAAGGAACTGTTTGTTGCGAACGGCCACATCTATCCGCAGGCAGACCAGACTAGAAATCATTATTTCCAAAACAACCAGCTTTTCCGCAACCTTCGCAATGGCCGGTTTGAACTTATTCCCAGCTCCGAGAGCGGCTTTACCGAAGCTCGCAGCAGCCGCGGCGCGGGATTCGGTGATGTACGTAACAACGGTCACATGGCGATTGCGGTCAACAACATCGACAGCGAACCGTTCCTCTACTCGCTTGCGAAGCAGCCCCCGGGAGGTTGGGTGCGCTTCAAGCTGAGCGGCACGAAATGCAACCGGGACGCCATCGGGGCTAGAGTGAAGGTGCGCAGCGGAAACGTCACACAGGTTGATGAAGTCCGCAGCGCCGAGAGTTACGCGTCGTGCAGCGATGTACGGCTCCACTTCGGTCTGGGCGACGCTCGCCTCATCGATGAATTGCAGATTCACTGGCCCGACGGCAGAGTGGAACGGCGGTCTGGTCTGCCGATCAACCGCGAACACCTGTTGCAGCAAGGTGGAATTTGATGCTTTTGCGAACCGCCAGCGCGGTTTGGTGCGTGTGCCTACTGCAGGCATCGCAGTTTGTGCTGGGTCAGACCACTGCTTCCCAGCTTCCCCAGTTGCATCTGTCCGCAAGTCCGGACAACGCAGGGAGTGCGAATCTCGATGACGCGCTCGCGAGAGTGACGGCAGCACGGCAGGTGCTTCGCGTACATCCAGACTCGGCGAGCGACTACGTTTCGCTGGGCCATGCATTGAAGTCGACAGGGGAGAATGACGCCGCATCGCGAGCTTTTCAGCGGGCCCGCGAGCTGGATCCCAACCTCGCAGAACCGTGGTATCAGGAGGGACTTAGGGAGGCAGACCGGGGCGACTGGTCGCGCGCTGCTGAGAATTTCCGACGCGCCGCCGAGCTGGACCCCAAAAACGTGCTTGCGCGCCTCGAGCTGGGTGAAATGTTGCTCCGCGCTGGTGACTTCGAGCAGGCCACTACCGAGCTGAAGTTGGTGTCGCGTCTGGACCCGCGAAATTCCGGCGCCCACTATGGCTTAGGCCTGGTGCGTTTGCAACAGGGCGATTTTGCGGCTGCGGAGGGGGAATTCCGTCGCGCCATATCGTTGCGCCCCGAATTTTTGCCAGCGCAGGAAAGCCTGGGCGAAACTTTGGTCCGCGAGCATCGGTGGGGAGAAGCGGTGGCGATCCTGGATGCTGCGGTCGCCAGCAATTCGAAGTCGCTCAACGCGACGAATGCGCTGGCCACCGCGTTGGCGAATTCGGGTGACCGCCAACGTGCGGAACAAGAATTTCAGAAGGCCCGCGAAATTGCACGGCAGGAGAACGCGACCGCACACGCCACGGGCGAAAATAATCGTGGTCTTGAACTGTGGTACAGCGGAAAGCTGCAGGAGGCTGCCACTGCATTCCGCAGCGCGATTGCCGCGGATCCCCGATACGCTGAGGCCCACAACAATTTGGGTGGCGTGCTTTGGCAAATGGATGACCACTCCTCCGCTGGGGAGGAATTTGAGGCCGCGGTCCGCTGCCGGGCCGATTTCGCCCAAGGTCATAATAACTGGGGCAGCGCCCTGGTCCACGCGGGGCAAATCGACCGGGCGTTAGAAGAGTTCCGGGCTGCACTGAAATACCAGCCAGGGTTCGCGCTGGCGCACCTCAACCTGGGCAAGGCGCTCACGGCGCGGCACGAGGTGGGGGCGGCTGAAACTGAATTTCGGAGGGCGGTCGCACTCGTGCCCGAGATGGCGGCTGCGCACCTCCAACTCGGGCTCCTGCTCATTTCCAAGGGTGGCAGCCAAGCAGAAGCGCGAGCAGAGCTGAAAGAAGGACTACGGCTCGATCCCACATTAAGCAGCTCAATACCGCCGCAGTACGCCCATGAACTTCCGTAGTTGTCGGCGCACCGGGTGCTTACGAAACTCTGGATCCCTTTCCCTCTTCCAAGGTAATGTAGCGGTCAATCGGCAGATACGTAAACCGCTCTACCAAGCCGCTCGGCTGCGGCCACTTGATCTCGACCCAGTCAATTTTTGTGCGCTGCCCGATTCCTAAGACCATACGCGGATCATGCGAGGCTAGGTAGCTGCCGCCGCCGATCTTGAAGCGACGCCGTTTCAGATCGCCGGCCTGCCATGTGACCTTCGCGCCCACCGCGTCGCGATTTGCTTTCCTTCCCGCCAGCCTCACTCCCAGCCAGTGTGTGGCTCTGCATGCGACGTTGCGCAAGAGCAGCGGCGCACCATTGTTCACGGCGACTAAGACGTCGACTGCGCCGTCGTTGTCGTAGTCGCCGATTGCCAATCCGCGCGCGGCAAACTGTTGCTGAAAAGGCGGCCCCGCCTGCGCGCTTACGTTATCGAATACACGCCGCCCGCGCCCGCCGGTGTTGTGAAACAGGAGCAGAGGCTCCCTGTATTTGACATGCGCGTAGTGCTCTTCGACTTTGTCGTCGGGATGACCATTGGCAACGAGCAGGTCGAGATCGCCGTCGTTGTCAAAGTCGAAAAACTTCACGCCCCAGCCGCTCATCAGCACCGTGGCTGTTCCCAAGCCGTTGGACTCGGCTTCATCGTCAAACGTGCCATCGCCATTGTTGCGATAGAGGGAATACATCTCGTGGTCTACGTTGTCGACGAAAAGATCTGCCCATCCGTCCTGGTCAAAATCCGCTGAGTCGACGCCCATGCCGGACCGAGCCCGGCCTTCCCCGCTGTATGCGACGCCCGCTTCCAACCCTGCCTCCTCGAATTTGCCGCCACGATTAACGAAGAGGAAATTGGGAACGGTGTCGTTGGCCACAAAAATGTCCATCCTTCCGTCGTTGTCCACGTCGGTAGCCACTACGCCCCACGCTTTGCCACGATGCTGCGCAATGCCCGTTTCGTTACTCACATCCGTGAATGTCCCGTCGCCATTGTTGTGGAACAGCCAACTGGGCATCGGATCGTAGACCCGCGGAATGCAGTAGTAACGTTCGCCCGTTTCCGGATTCCCGCAAAATTTATTTTTCTCCTTAGAGAAATCCACGAACCGGCAGACGAACAGATCGAGCCGACCATCATTGTCGTAATCGAACCAGACTGCACTGGAACCCCAGCCGGGGGCGCCCACACCCGCCTTTTGGGTGACGTCCGTAAACGTGCCATCGCCGTTGTTGTGATACAGGATGCTGCCGCCATACTGGGTTACATAAAGATCGGGGAAGCCGTTCCCGTCATAATCACCAACGGCGACTCCCATGCCGTAACCTCCGCCGCTCACGCCGGCCTTTTCGGTGACGTCCGTGAAGGTTCCGTCGCGATTGTTGTGATAGAGGGCATTCCGAAGCGGCGGATTTGGCGTGAAGAAATCACAACGGCCGCTATTGACGAGATAGATATCCATCCAGCCGTCGTTGTCGTAGTCGAGAAAAGCGCAACCGGCGCCGGTCGTCTCGGGAAGGTAGTAATTGGGCGACCGTCCGTTGTTATGCTTCCAGGAGATTCCGCTTACCGAGGGCGGCACGATTTGGAAGAATGGCCCCGCAGGATTCTGGGCCATTGACGCGGCCAACCGCGCCGCCAGGCCGGCTGAAGGGCCGAGGACTCCGCCACCGAGGCCGGCAAGAGCTAATGTCTTCAGAAATTCGCGTCTGGAAGTCCGGGTCGGCCAGCTCATGCTCAAACAAGATGCCTGATGAGGTGCAGTCGGAAATTCTAGCACCGCGATCGCTTGTGCCTCGCCAAATTCTGTGGGCTCTGAAATCAACAGCTTGCACAGTTTCCTCAGCCGCGGTATTTGCTATGAATTGCTCATGCTCCGCTATGTGGGATTAGGGCTGGGCCTGCTCACTCGCGGCTTGCAATCGCATCGAGACTTGCTCCTGGAAAATCTCGCTCTCCGCGCGCGCCGGTCTTTGACCTCACGGTTTCTGCCGCAACCCATTGCGACGCAACAGCAGCAACCCGGTGAGGACTGCTGCATCTGCCACGGCGGCGGTGATCATGGCCCCGCCCACATCCTTACCGACCTTCTTCTCTTGGCTGCGCAGCTCGCCGGGCACCGCTGCCAACCGCGAGTATGTGAAGGGCGGATTTGATCCGGTTCGTCCTGTATTCGCTGCCGGTAATCGAGTCAGAAGATGCCGGGCGATCGAAACGACAAGAGGATAGCGAGTTAAGTCCCATTTCCTCCCGCGCGATTTGGCCTGAAGGCTCTCAACTACGACGCGCCGCTCCTGCGGGTTGATCGCTCTCGCGAGGGTGTGTTAATCCATTTAGAGGGTTGCGGTCTTGGCGGAACCGCTGCCAACAACTCAGCCCAAAGGAGAGCAAGACATGTCAGCTCGCACCGTCCGATTGCATCGGGTGCTCAGGGCCAAACCCGAAAGAGTCTATCGCGCGTTCCTTGATCCGGAGGCTATGGTCAAGTGGCTTCCGCCAAACGGTTTCACGGGCAAGATTCACCACATAGACCCCAAGGTCGGCGGAGCCTACGAGATGTCCTTCGCGAATTTCACCACGGGCAAGAGCCACGCTTTCGGTGGAAAGTTTCTTGAGCTGGTGCCGAACGAGCGCATTCGACACACGGACAGTTTTGACGATCCGAACCTTCCGGGCGAAATGCAAACGACCATCACGTTCAAGCAGGTATTCTGCGGAACCGAGTTGAACATCGCGCAGGAAGGCATACCCGAGCAAATCCCTGTCGAAGCGTGCTATCTGGGCTGGCAGGAATCGCTCGCGCTTTTGGCGAAGCTTGTGGAAGCGGAAATTCCGGACCAGCCCTGAGCGCGGCTTGGGAAAGGTCAACCCTGACGAGAAGCAGCATAGCGCTGTTGGTATTGGCGTTGCCTCAACTCATCGTTCCGGCCTTGGGACAGCAGCCGCCAACGGCACAGCACGAGCAAAAGACCAAAATGCAAGAGAAATCCGGATACACTCCCGTCAACGGCCTAAAGCTGTACTACGAATCCCATGGATCTGCCAACGTGGCGCCGCCTCCGCTGGTGTTGCTGCACGGCGGCGGTGACACGATCAATACTTCATTCGGCCAGATTCTCCCCGAGTTGGCGCGCAACCGGCAGGTCATAGCCAGTAGAACAACAGGGCTACGGCCACACTGCCGATATTTCTAACCGCCCCTTCAGCTTTGAGCAGTCAGCCGATGACACCGCGGCTCTGCTCAACTACCTGAACATCCGACAAGCCGACTTCTTTGGCTTCAGCAACGGCGGCACGATTGCCCTACAGATTGCGATCCGGTATCCGCAGCTCGTGCGAAAGCTGGTGGTAGCTTCGGGTTTCTTCAGCCACGAGGGCGGTGATCCGGCGTTCTGGAAGGGCTTTGAGACTGCGACGCTCGACAACATGCCGAGAAAATTGCGTGACGCCTATCTCGAAGTCGCTCCCCATCCGGAGGACCTACAGAAGATGTTCGAAAAATCTGTCCAGCGGATGCGGAACTTTAGGGACATTCCGCCGGAGAAAATTCGCGCGATAGCCGCACCGACACTCATTGTGTGCGGCGACTCGGATGTGATGCGTCCCGAACACGCGGTCGAGGAGTTCCGGCTTCTGCCGCATGCGCAACTTGCCATCCTGCCCGGAACCGACCACATGAAGGTAACTTCGCGGACCTCGTGGCTGGTGTCAATGATCGAAGAGTTTCTTGGCGAGCCGAAATAGCGGGCCCGCCCCACGCGAGAAATATTAAAAGACCCGCACTGAATCCGCGCATGTCAGTTAGGGATCACTGGGCGGGACCCGCCCCATCCGAGCCCGGCTGCTCGCGCGATCAGAAACAACCCCGCGCCGACGCCGACGGCTCCGATGGCTCGTGCCACGCGCTCATCGGCCGGTGCGAGACGTTCAGGTGAACACGCAACCGGCGTGCATCAGCCGGATCGATTTGGGCGCAAGGTGCGGGTGCAACCTTGCGCGATAGCTTACAATCTCTTTCTTAAATTTCAGTCAACATCGAACGGTTTTATCCGACGAGGCTTGCCCGCCCTATGAAACTCAAATTCGCGATGTTCGTTCTGCTCTTCCTCTTCCGTGTTAGCGCAATCTACGCGGCGCTGCCGAACTCCGGATGGGTTACGCTGTTCAACGGCAGAGACCTGAGCGGCTGGAAAACCAACGGAGACGAGAAGTGGGTGGTTGAAAACGGCACGATTCTCTGCCAAAGCGCGGCCAATAAATATGGCTATCTGACAACCGATAAAACCTACCGCGATTTTGATCTCAGGCTGAAATTCAAAGGAGAGGCCAATGGAAACTCCGGCGTCTTCCTGCACTCACGGATCACCGGAATGAGTCCCGACCACGGTCCCGATATCGAGGGCATGCAGGTTGAAGTCGATCCCACTCCGGGCAAGCACACTGGCGGGCTTTACGAGAGCGGAGGCCGCGCGTGGGTAGCGATGCCCTCGCCAGAAGCCGAGAAGGCTTTGAAACCGGGCGATTGGAACAATCTGGAAATTTCTGTGCACGGCAATCACATCGTCACTCGACTTAACGGAACCAGAGTTTCGGATTTTACCGATCCCTCCCCAAGATTTTCCGACGGCGCGATTGGATTGCAGGTTCACACCGGCGGAGGCGTCAAGGTGAGATGGAAAGATATTTACATCCGGGAGAAGTAGGGTAGTCTTCCGCTGGCCGACCAAGGTTTGTCGGGACTTTTTATGAGAGGACGGAATCGTCGAGGATTTCTTCAAACCTCCGCCGCGCTACTCGGAGCAGGCGTGAGCGCATTTGCCGGCCTGGCTATGGGCGCGTCCCTCCGACCCGGTTCTGGCGATCGGAGTCCAATCCAGACCCCTGCGGTTGGGAAAGACCAGAGCAAGAGGCCACTGCGCTTGGGCCTGATCATTTCCATCGGCAGTGATCCCGATTCCGCCATGGCGAAAGTGCGCTCGCTCGAGTTACCGACCGCGCAGATATTCGCGGATGGAATTACGGAAGGTCTCGACACGAAACTCCGCAAAGCGCTCGAGAAGCACGGAATTGAAGCGACGTCCGTCGTGGTGGGCGGCCCCGGTAAAGAAGTTTGGGATTTTTATGAAGGCCCGTTGACCATTGGCCTGGTTCCCCGCGAAACACGCGCTGCGCGCATCGCTTACATCAAGAAGGCGTCTGATTTCGCCGGGCGATGCGGCATCCCCGCCGTTCAGACCCACTGCGGATTCATTCCCGAGAACCCCAACGATCCGCTCTACAAAGAGGCAGTTGTAGCGATTCGCGAGGTGGCGAATTACTGCCGGCGCAACAGTCAGAATCTACGTTACGAAACCGGCCAGGAAACACCGATTACTCTGGTCCGCACGATCCAGGACGTCGGCACTGATAATCAAGGTATCAATTTCGACCTCGCCAATCTGATTCTGTACGGCAAGGCCAATCCAGTGGATGCGATCGAGCTGCTCGGTCCTTATGTACAAGGTATCCACGCTAAAGACGGGCTCTGGCCGGCCAATCCCAGGAAGCTGGGCGAGGAAGTTCCTATCGGCAAAGGCAAGGTGGACTTTCCTCGCATCATTACACGCTTGAAAGAAATCAAGTACAGCGGCGCAGTGACCATCGAGCGCGAGATTTCCGGTCCGCAACAGTTGGAAGACGTACGTGCGGCCAAAACCTATTTGGAGAAGTTGATCGGGTCCTAGAAGAGGAGAGGCGATGACAGACGAGCCAAAGCAAGATTCCGATTCATCCGCAAAGTTCGACCGCCGCAAGTTTCTGGGCCTAGCCGCTGGGGGAGCGGGCGTGATGTTCATCAAGCCTCAGCTGGTGTTTGGCACCGACGCCAACTCCGCCATACGCGTTGGGCTGCTCGGTTGCGGCGGACGCGGCACCGAAGATGCATCAAATCTCGTTGACGCGGGGGGCGCGCGTGTGGTCGCGCTGGCTGACTTGTTCCAGGACCAGCTCGACGCCGCCCGGTCGCACTTCGACCAGTTACAGCAGGCGAAGGGATTCCCGGCTCTCGATTCTTCCCAGCTTTTCCGCGGCCCGAAGGCCCACGAGCAGATTGCTGCTTCGAAGGACGTTGATGCGATCGTCATCGCCACTCCTCCGTACTTCCATCCGCGGCACCTGGAGGCGACAGTCGTCGGCGGCAAGCACGTTTATCTGGAAAAGCCGGTCGCTGTGGATGTTCCCGGCGCTTTGAGAGTGATCGACATTGGCAAGCGCGCTCAGGGAAAGCTGAGTCTCGATGTTGGCTTTCAAATTCGCGATTGCCCTCCGTTCGTTGAATTGGTCAACCGCATTCACAACGGCGCGCTGGGAACGATCGTCTGCGGCGAGGCGTATTACCTCGCCGGATATCTCGACCGGCCGGCGCGCCCCAGTGCCTCGCCAGCGGAGCTTCGCATCCGTAATTGGGTCTACGATCGGGCGCTTTCCGGTGACATCATCGTCGAGCAGAACATTCACGTTGTGGACATTTGCAACTGGATTTTGCAGGCGCATCCGCTGAAGGCCAGCGCCAGCAGCGGACGAAGAGGCCGCCCGGCGGGCGATGGCGACGTAAGCGGCAACTATCACGTCATCTTTCACTATCCCAGCGACGTCGATGTAACTTTCAGTTCCACGCAGTTCGCCAAAGGATGGTGGGATGTGACTGAGCGCTTCTTGGGCACGAAAGGTACATCGCAGTCCCCATATTCCGGTCCGCTCGGCATTTGGGGAGATGACCCCTGGCAATGGCAAGGCGCGGGATCGAATGCATCAGGACCTCAGAACTTTTCCGCCGCCGGAAAATTCACCTCCAATCTCGAGCTTGCTGATCCGGAGAAAAAGAAGGCGTTCATTGCCAGCATAGTCAGCGGGAAGTTTCACAACCAGGCTGAAAAGGGCGCTGAGTCGGCGATTTCGTGCATCATGGCCCGTGTGGCCGCCGACCGGAAACATGAAATCACCTGGGAGCAGACCATGAAGTCGAAGGAAGTTTACGATCCCAAGATTGATCTGAATAAGCTGGCGTAGCAATTTCTGGAGGTGCGCGATGGGCAGTGCGTCACGACGCGAGTTCTTGAAGGCTTCCCTCACCGCAGCCACACTCGCGGCTGGCGTGAACGCGGCAGGGACAACTTGCTTACGTGCCGAGCCTGCGGCCGGTGTTGGTTCGATTCGCAAGGGCCTCGTCTATAGCATGGTCCCCCGCAGCTTCAGCCATGCCGATCGCTTCAAAATGACACGGGATGCCGGTTTTGAAGTTGTGCAGGCACCGACCACTCCCGATCAGCATGAAGCTGAGGAGATGGAATCGGCGGCGGAAAAGACCGGCATTCGCATCGATTCGGTCATGAACATGGACCATTGGGAATACCCATTGTCATCCAGTGATCCGGCGGTCGTCGAAAAGAGCCTGGCAGGCATGCGCACCTCGCTGCACAACGCGAAACTCTGGGGATCGGACGTTGTGCTATTGGTCCCCGGTGTCGTCAACTCGCAAACGTCCTACCGTGATGCGTGGACGCGCTCGCAGGGGCAGATTCGCAAATTGATTCCACTCGCCGCCGAGCTCAAGGTCGTGATCGGGATCGAAGAAGTCTGGAACAAGTTCCTGTTGAGCCCGCTCGAAATGAATCAGTACATCGCCGAATTTAAGAGTCCGTGGATCAAGGCCTGGTTCGATGTGGGCAACGTTTTGCTTTACGGCTACCCGCAGGATTGGATTCGCACCCTGGGCAGGAGCGTCGTTAAACTTCATATTAAGGACTTCAAGCGCCACGAGGATGGATATGCCTGGGTCAACCTTGGCGATGGCGATGCAGATTGGCCCGAGATCCGCAAGGCTCTGGCCGAGATTAATTATTCCGGCAGCGCGATCGTGGAACTGAAAGAAGGAGATGACGCCTACCTGGGCGATGTAAGCCGACGGCTCGACCGGTTGTTGCTCGGCCGAGCCTAATGTCCGGTTGCTAGCCTGTGTTTGGAAACGGACCGCTATCTGTATGGTGGGGGCGATCCTGTGGAAATCGTAAAGCACAAGGCCGACCCATCAGTTGCCTGCACCTGAAGGACATCGACGGCGCGAAACTCAAGGGAGCGCGCGAGCGGAAGCTGAACTTCCACGGTGGGTCGGGCAGGCGTATTTGCGCCGATGGGCAAGATGCGATTGACTTCGCCACCATCCTGAAGCATCTTCAGGAGGCGCATTTCGACCGGTGGGTTGTCGTAGAGCAGGAGGTTCTCGAAGGCGGAGAGCAATCGCTGCAGCCGCTGGTGAATGCGAGTGCCGGCCCCGAATACTTGCAGGGCCTCGGCATCCAGAACCAGCACTGCATGAGCGAACCTAAGTTCGATCTCGAAAAAACGTTTCGCGTATCCCTCCTCGACGAGATCACGGACATCCGCGTCAATCGGCCGGAAGTGATCGAAGAGGAGGCGCAGCGCCGGCAGCGGCGCCCGAAGCTGACGCGCGATGGCAAGCTTGTGCTGGCTGCGATCGATCACCCGGCGCGGGCGGTCACGAAGATTCTTGACGACGATCTCGCAATGGGCGACCGGCACCAGTTCCTGGGCCGCGCGCGGAGGGTACTGGAGGATCCGAACCTCGACGGCGTTCTCGGGTCGACCGACATTCTCGAGGAATTACTGATCCTGAGCAGCATCGAGCGGAAGCAAACGGGAAAAAGTTTCCTCGACGGCCGGGTGCTTTCCGGCAGTATGAATCGCGGGGGCCTGGCGGGCACGGCGTTCGAGATGGAGGACACGTTCACTGGGATCAGTGCCGCGCGGCTGGCTGCGCTGCGGTGTGATGCAGGAAAGATGCTCTATCGCGTCGATTCGCAAGATCCGTCGTCCGGGCGAACGATCACGGCTTGTGCGCAGGCGATCAATTCTCTCCGCGAACACAGGCTTGCGGCGTTCGTGGAACCGTTGCCGGTCGTGAAGAAGGGCAGCGGGTACGCCAACATGAAAGACGCGGCGAGCCTGATCCGCCAGATCGGCGTGGCGTCGGCGTTAGGAGACTCCAGCGCGCACGTCTGGCTGAAGATCCCAGTCGGTGACGACATGGCGCGGATCTGCCGCGCGACCACGCTGCCGATCCTGCTGCTTGGCGGTCCAGCGCGCCAGAACCCCGTCGACACGCTGCGCGATTTCGCGAATGGTCTGGCGGCAGGACCGAGGATCCGCGGCGCGATCGTCGGAAGGAATCTTCTGTTCCCCGGCGAAGCCGATCCGCTGCCGATGTGCTGCGCGCTGACGGCAATGGTGCATGAGGGCGCGACAGTGGAAGAGGCGGCGCGAACACTGGGACAAACAACGGCCGCAGCGCGGGGATGAGGGGCACATGGACGTCTGGGTCTTAGGCCGGATCGGCTACGATCTCTACGCGGTAGAGCACGACATCCCTCTGCCGGAAGCGAAGACATTCACGCGGCACCTGGGTGGTTCAAGCGCGAACATCGCCGTCGGCTTGGCGCGGCTCGGGGTCGAGGTCGGCATCATCAGCGCCGTCGGCGATGACCTGATGGCCGATTACCTGCTGGGTTTCCTCAAATCCGAAAACGTGGACACGCGCTTCGTGCGACGTGTCGCGGGGTATGGTACGTCCTTGTGTTTGACCGAGATTTCCAAAGCGCACGGGTTCCGGCAGGTTTTCTACCGGCACAGGCCGGCGGACTCACAAGTCGTGTTCGGAAGGGAAGAGGCCGCCGCGATCGGCGGCGCGCGCATGTTTATCACGAACGGCACAAGCTTGCAGGAAGGTCGTTCCCGTGACGCGACCACGCGAGCACTCACCGCCGCTGCGCAAGGCGGCATGCAGACGGTGCTCGACGTCGACTACCGCCCCAGTTCGTGGAACTCGCCGCAGGAAGCCGGAGCGGCCGCGCGAGGCGTCCTGGGGAATGTCAGGATCGTGATCGCGAACGAAACCGAGATGGACCTGCTCACTGCGACCGGCACAACCGCAGAGAGAGCCATGGCGGTCCTGGATGCTGGTCCGAACATCGTTGTTTGCAAACTGGGCGGGAAGGGCGTTGTGGCACACACGCGGGAAAGGGCCGAGTTCGTGCCCCCGCAGCCGGTGGAAGTCGTCAGCACCATCGGCGCGGGAGACGGATTCGCGTCCGGATTCTTGTACGGCGTGCTGAGTGGACGCACGCTCACGGATTCGTTGCAGTTGGGGAATGCCGCCGCTGCCGTGGTGGTCAGCCGTGTGGGTTGTTCCGACGCGATGCCGTATCTGTACGAATTAGAGGCGCCGTCGCGGGGGGCGACGGCCAAAAGCGGTTAGCGTCTGGATGGCAATGCGCAAGAGATCCAAGAACAAAATCATTTTGCGCCAATCAAGTCACTGCGAGGAGACAGGCCTGTTTATGCGGGCTCTCAGAGCCAAGTCCTGCTTGGCGTTTGTTCTGTTTTTGTCGGCGCTCATTGGTCAGGCACAGGGCAATGTAGCGTCGCCGAACACTGCCGGACTCGATTCGGCAGTGGAGAAGCTGAAGGCGATCACGCTGCTTCCGCTGCCCCAGTGGCGGGTGAAGGATGACGCCGGATTTCGCGGCGAGTTGGCATCGGTGGACGACTCTGCGTGGGCGACGTCGCCGGCGGGGCAGGCGTCGGAGTGGAGCACCGGGCCGCGCTGGTTTCGCGACACCGTGGAGATTCCGGCGAAGCTAAACGGCTACGACGTTCGAAATATGGAGGTGCGGTTTCGCGTCCGCATCTACGGCGAGAACCCGGTGTTACTGCGGATCTTCCAGGATGGCAAGCAGATCGCGATCGGTAACGACCTGGATCCGGTGGTGATCGCCGATCATGCGCAACCGGGGCAAAAAATCCTCATTGCGATCCACGGCGAAGTCCCGGGCGGGCGCACGGGGCTGTACGCCGCGCAGCTTGAATTCTATGCCGCGCCGGGGCGTCCCGATGCGCGCCTGCTGATGCAAGAACTGGACTCGGCCAACCGGGTGCTCGGTGGCAATCCGAATCCCCAGGGTAGGAAGCAGGTGGAAGCGTCGGTCGCGGCGCTGGACTGGTCAACCCTGGAACGCGGCGATCAGGCCAGCTTCGATGCTTCCGTGCGCAAAGCGCAAGCGCAACTCGATCCGGCCAGGGAATGGCTGAGCAAATACACCATTCACGCCACCGGCAATTCGCACATCGATATGGCGTGGTTATGGCCCTGGACCGAGACGGTCGGCATCGTGCACGACACGTTCCACACTGTGCTGGCGTTGATGCGCGAATACCCCGAGTTTACGTTTACGCACGGCTCGGCTGTCACCTACGAGTGGATGGAAGAGAAGTATCCGAAGATGTTCGCCGAGATCAAGGAACGGGTCAAAGAAGGCCGCTGGGAGCCCATGGGAGGCATGTGGGTGGAACCGGACCTCAACATGCCCGATGGCGAATCGATCGTTCGCCAATTGCTGGTCGGCAAAACCTATTTCAGGAACAAATTCGCCGTCGATGTCCGCACCGGTTGGAATCCCGATTCGTTCGGCTATAACGCGCAACTGCCGCAGATTTACAAGAAGTCGGGTATGGATACGTTCGTCACCCAGAAGATCTATTGGAACGATACGACGCGATTTCCGCTGAAGATCTTCTGGTGGGAAAGTCCCGACGGGAGCAGAATCCTCGGATATCTGCCGCACAACTATGGCAATCCGATCGAGCCAGTGGACATGGCGCAGGATTTGTCGGATTACACGCGCCTCACCGGGTATCCCGAGCTGTTGCACCTGTATGGCGTCGGCGATCACGGTGGCGGTCCGACGCGCAGCATGCTGGAGACGGCGACACGCTGGGAGCAGAAGGACCTGGTGTACCCGAGACTTGAAGTCGGGGCCGCCCAGCCGTTCTTCGACAAATTGTTCCAGGCAGCGCCGAAACTGAACCTGCCAGTTTGGAAAAGCGAGCTGTATCTCGAGTATCACCGCGGCGTGTACACCAGCCAGGCACGCACCAAGTGGAACAATCGCCGCAATGAAGAGATGCTGCTGAACACGGAAAAGTTCTCCTCGATCGCCAGCCTGTACGGAGCGAACTATCCGGCGGAGGATTTGAACTACGGCTGGAAGAAGGTTTTGTTCAACCAGTTCCACGACATTCTGTCGGGTTCATCCGTTGCGGCTGTCTACAAAGACGCCGACCGCGACCATGCTGACGTGCGGCGGTTGGAGACGAAGAATCTGCAAGACGCACTCAACGCTATCGAGGGGCGGGTGAACACCACCGGTCCCGGCGTTGCCGTGGTCGTGTTCAATCCGCTCGCGTGGGATAGAACCGCGCCTGTCGAATGGGAAGCCTCGTTCCCGTCGCTGGTCAAAGACGTGGAGGTGCGCGATGCGGGTGGAAAAGTGGTGGCATCGCAGTTGCTCGGCAAAATCGAGCGTAATGCGCGCGTGCTCTTCATGGCCGATATCCCCGCGCTTGGCTACCAGGTTTTCCATTTCGTGCCCACCACGGCGACACGGAAAGCCGCGGACGTCGCGGGCGACACGCAGATCGAGAACGAATTGCTGCGCGTGAAGGTGGATCCGAAGACCGGGTGCATGTCGCTCTTTGACAAAAGGAACCAGAGGGAGGCCTTCGAGGCGGGGAAGTGCGGCAACCTGCTGCAAGCCTTCTACGACCTGCCGCATGAATACGACGCGTGGAACATTGACGCAAATTTCGAAGACAAGAAGTGGGACATTGACAAAGCGGAAGACGTGAAGGTCACCGAACGTGGTCCGGTGCGGAGCACGATCCGCGTAGTCCGAAGATTTCAAAACTCAACGTTTGTCCAGGACGTCCGAATCTATCCCGGAGTCGATCAGGTGGAGGTCGTGAACAATGTGGACTGGCACGAGAAGCACATCTTGGTGAAAGCCGCGTTCCCGCTGCCGGTCCGGAATGAAAACGCGACGTATGAGATTCCTTATGGTGCGATCGGTCGGCCGACCGGCCGCCGGAACGCCTTTGAGAAAGCGCGTTTCGAGGTCCCGGCTCTTCGCTGGGCGGACCTGTCGGATGCGCAGTATGGGGTGAGCATCCTGAACGACAGTAAATATGGCTACGACGGTAAGGACAACGTGCTGCGACTGTCGTTGCTGCGTTCGCCCGCATATCCCGATCCGCACGCCGACGAAGGCAAGCAGCACTTCTCATATGCCATCTATCCGCACGCGGCCGGATGGCAGCAGGCGAACACGGTGCGGCATGGATACGAGTTCAACTACCTGCCGATCGCGTTCCAGACCACGGCGCACGACGGATCGCTGCCGCCGTCGCATTCTTTCGTGAAGATCGAGCCGGCAAACCTTGTGCTCACCGCACTGAAGCAGAGTGAAGCGGGCGACGGAGTCGTGCTGCGGTTCTACGAAAGCAGCGGACAGGCCGGGACAGCGCGCATCCAATTTCCGGCCGGGGTACGCGAAGGTCGCGAGGTGAGCCTGATGGAGAAGCAGGAAGGCGCAATAGCAGGCGCGGGCAATGAGATCACCGTGTCGTTCGGCGCCTGGGAGATCAAGACGCTTTGGCTGCCCCATGCAGCCGCGCCGATACCTACTGGTTCACACTGAGCCGATATATCTCTCCGGGTTTCACCCTGACTTCAGTGCTGTCCGGTTAAAACTCGAACAGAATCAGCTGGCTAGAGTTATCGAGTAACTCAGAACGGGAGTCGAAGGCTTCAAGTACGCATGAAATGGGCATTTTCTCAAGCAGGGTGGTGCTGAAAATCTGTAGAATTTGGAGATCTGGATCGCCGTCTCGGTTTATGTCCTGGTGGCGATCATCCGCAAGCGCCTCGGGCTGGAGATGTTGTTCGACCCAAAAGTGCTTGCCCAGATGCCGACGCCAGCCGTTGCCCGGCTCATCCACCGACTCGCCCCTGACTCCATACTCCGTTACGACGGGAAAATTCGATGAGACGTTTCCAGATTGCACGATACCGATTTCGCGATCTCCTGCTGTAGCCCAGCCGCTCGATCTCGCTCAAGCCGTTAGCGACAAGTTGACCCAGTTGCAAGTTTTCCGAAAGAGTCTGTTCCATGACGAACCTCCCATGTGGGCATCAAGCCCCCGGAAAGGACAAATGTGATGTTTGGTCGAATGATGGTTACGACAATTATGCAGGTCAGCGCAGACGCTGACCTGCAATTTGGAATCAGTGCACTTCTCCGAGCGGCCGAGCAGGCCGAGATCGTTCGCTGGAACGAGTTCCCGGTGTCGGTCTTGCTGTATTTGTTGGTTCCGTGAGATCCGGAGTCTGGGGCAGGCGACGTCCTGGATCGTAAGCAGGGGACCTGGTATGCCTAGATTTGATGATGAGCAATTCGGCGGCTACAGCGTCAGCCAACTCGAACAGCTCCTCAGGGAATGCCGATTCCTTGATCTCGTTGAACGCCCTGGGCTGTGGCGAGGAGGCCTTAGCTGGTGCGTTGAGCCAGGCAAGCCACCGGAGGCGCGCGTTTGACAGAAGAAATATTCCGGATTATCTACCAACAGCCACGTCGCGAGAAGTTGTGGCAGAAAGGAAGTTCCGAACAATTTCCGCATGTCCACAAAGGAGGTGCAGAGCCATGACTGGGGCATTCAACGCGACGCCAGACGTCGTTAACGATTACCTCAGGTTGTTTGTTAACCGGCGAGCGTACACCCTGCAGTCGATGCGCCCGCGCCCAGCGAGCGGGCGGCATTATTACTTTCGGCCGACCGAGAAGGCAACAGGCGCGCCGCTTTCACTGACGGAAGAAACCGTCCGGCAGCACCTGGAGGGCGAAATCACGGTCGGCCTGTATGCGATCAATCCCTCCACGCAGCGTTGTAAATGGGTCGCCATCGACGCCGATTACGAGAACGCCATGGAAGACCTCCTGAAGCTCCAGTACCACCTGTGGCAGGACAAGGTGGAGCCGGCGTTGGAAATGAGCAAACGCGGAGGGCATCTTTGGATTCTTCTGGCAACACCGCTGCTGGCCAAGGAGTGCCGAATCTACATTCACGATCTTGCTGTGCGGCTGGGAGTGCCGGTGAAGGGCTCCGGCTTGGGGGATGGCATCGAAGTATTTCCCAGACATAATGCGATTGGTGACGGGGAGTTTGGCAATGCAATTCGCGGCCCTTTGGGGATTCATCGTGGGGCAAGCCGCCGCTTCTGGTTCTGCGGGGCCGATTACACGCTGGAGGCACAGGTGGGTTACCTCAACCGTTTGCGCAAAGTGACAGAAGAGGATTTGCAAGGGTTCATCGCCGGCAAAGAAATGCCGGTCTCGGCGAGTGAGCGACGCCTCAACTCCAAGCCCGCAGTGGAGCGTTCGGGCCGAACAGTGCGATCGGAGTTTCGGATTTTGGATCACGTTGGCAAGGTGCGAAAGGTCGGCAGGAACTACGTCGGTCGCTGCCCGTCCTGCGCGGAGTCCGGCCATGACCGTTGTGGGGACAACCTGGCCATCCTCATTCAAGACCCTCGCTTTTACAAATGTTGGGCAGGCTGCTCGAAGCAGATGATTCGGGCGGCGCTCGGTTACCCGATTCGTGTGCGCACTAAGGAGATAGGAGAACCTCTACGGTGAAAAGGAACCGGTTCACAGATGGAATGGGGCTGCGCTTGTCGCGGGTGCTGAGGGAGCGCGGGATTTTCGCGCCCTCTCTCACCCGTGCGTCCATCTGGGGGCTTCCGCGCCGCTCACGTTCCACAACTTGAAGAAGGAGAACAGAGAACCATGCAGAAAGTTCTACTGATCGGATACTTGGGCCTCGACCCTGAAGTCAGGTACAGCGCACAGGGCACGGCCCTAGCGCAGTTTTCCGTTGCGACCACGGAGCGGTGGAAAGACAAAAGCGGTGATTTGCAGGAGCACACGGAGTGGTTCGCTGTGAAGGCCTTTGGCCGCCGAGCTGAAGTCATTGGTGAATACCTCCACAAGGGCAGTCGCATTTACCTCGAAGGCCGCAAGCGTACCGAGTCCTGGGACGACAAACAGACTGGCGCTAAGCGCTATCGCGATCTTGTCTACGCCGACAGAGTCGAGTTCCTCGATTCCAAGGGAAACGGCAACGGCAATGGCAGCGAGCACCATGAACAGCCGGACATGCCCGAAGAAGCGCAGGCCGCGGACAGCGATATCCCGTTCTGAAGGAGGATTCCTCTCCCATGACCAACAACGATAATCCCACGCTCTCCGAGGGAGTCGATATTGGAAAAATCCTCGCCGAGCTTGAAATGCCCTTTCCATCCGACCAGGTTCACTGGCGGGTGATGAACACCTCCAATGACAAGAAGCGCGGGCAAATCGTGCCCTATGCCGCTCCGCGTGCTTATACCGACCGGCTGAACTCGCTCTTCTCACCTCAGGGCTGGACGCGCGGTTACCGCATCGAAACCATGAACAACATAACCCGGGTGAAGAAGGGCGAGACCATCGTCACCGGCAAGGTCCTGGTCACCTGTACGGTCACGATCATTGGTCTTTGGTCGCACTCCGGAACCGGCGAGGAGTGGGCCGACGACGACAACGGGATGACTTCGGCCGACGCCCAGGCGTTCAAGCGGGCTTGTGCCTGTTTTGGGCTCGGACGATACTTCTATGACTTCACTCCTGTCTGGATCGATCTTGACCAGAGCCGGCAACCGCGTAAGACGCCAGCAATGCCGGCATGGGCGATTCCGGAAAACTGGCGCAAAGGGATGCGGCCTCCGGGGAAAAATGGCAAAGGCAAACCGCCAGCGTCCAAAAACGTCGGCGCGAATGGCGGCAACGCCGTCGGACACGCTGCCGTGTCTCAACCCCGCCCGAGCAATGGCACAAACGGCCACGATTGCACCAACGGGACGAGCATTCCGGTTTCTGGCAATGGCCATGCTTTTGATGGAAACATCAACGGCAATAACGGCAGCGTCAACAACGACCTCGACGCGAGGATCTTGCAGATGGAAGCCTCGGTTGGCACGGCATTCTACCGTAACATCCTGCGCGAGCATGGCCGCGTCAATCAGCCCAAGCTGATCCGTGATGCGGCTGTGAAGCAGAGAGTCTTGCGCGTGCTTGAATCGGCTGCGAGCGGCATCAATCGTCTGGCTGCGGTCACCCAACGCCTCGATTCCACCACTGTCGGCGCCCTCCTAGCCAAACTCCAGTCACCGCCTCTGAACCAAATCGCCGACATGAAGACATTGGAACAGGTGGTCTCCGGCCTGGAGGAGCTGGCCGGTCCCAATCATCATCGCGCAGCGTGAACGGCTGCCTCAAACCATGGGGAGACGTGCGACACGTGTCTCTCCCTTCCCATTTATCGGAAGAGACTAGAGGTGACATCAACACCAGCCACCACGGCAGAAAACAACAGCTGTTTGAGATCGACGAGGAACTGGAAGCGAGGTTTGACGCGGCCACCCAGGAGCAGGAACAGGAACAGACAGACACTATTAGCGAGGAAACGAAGCAGAGCTGCCTCGATCTGTTCGCCGAATTAGGCAAGAGAGTCGACTGCATTGCACGCTACGTACGCGCGACGGAATACAAAGCCAAAGGCCGCCAAGGAAGAGGCGACGAGGCTGACTGCTCGACAGAAGGCGGCGGAAAACCGCCGAAAACCGAGTCGAGCAAGTCAAGAGCATGCTTGCCTTCTTCATGCGCGTGCGCGGGGCTGAAACGGGTCGAAGGCGAATTGAACACCATCCGGCTGCAGAAAAACGGGCAAGGCTCACTGCAAGTTGACTTGCTTAGCCTACCTGCCGAGTACAATCAGCTGACAATCGCGTTAGCGCAACCAGATTGGGCACGCGTGCTGCAGTCGATCGCTTCTCCTGAACTCAAGAAGCAGTAGAAGCCGCAGGTGCGGCGCGGCCGACCCGGCCCACCCGTCGTTTCTCGTGAGGTGGCATCGCGATCACGTAGCAGCTAGCGCGGAGGCTGGGCAAAGGGGAAGGCTTCTCGCACTTGCTGTCCCGTCCACTCCGCAGTGTGGTGAGCGGTCACCTTGCAGCGGACAATGCGACGCCGGTCGTGGGCCAACACCAGAAAACACCTAGAGAACCTGGAAACCAAGGGTGGGTACCATGAAGAAGTCGATCGAGACCAGCTGCTGGGCGTGATTCTCCAGGAAAGTGCGCCAGGTCCAGAACAGGCGAAAGCCGGCGCGATGCCAAGCAATGACCGTTTCCGGCTTGACGATGGCCAGCGCCGAGCGCCAGCCGCTCCACTGCCGGGATAGCCAGGCCCAGAGGATGCGGTCCCGGGAGTCAACCTGATGCGTTTTCTGGCGGGACGCTGCAACACGCCGATTTGGTGGCGCAGCGCCAAGTGCTCCAGCTGGAGGACAGCGCGCGAACGGAAGACCGAGGACAAGGTGGCGAAAAGTGTCGGGAGAGAAAGGAGCATCGGAGAAGAGAAACTATCCAAGAAGTATACTTCCCGCCCGCTCAGACATTTCGAGAGGCACCCATATCATTGCCGAAATATCCACCGATAAGCAATAATTCGAAGGCTAACGAAAAGCATCGGAAAAAGGATGGGTTTCTGTGGCGAAGAAGAGTTCCCGCATCGTGGTGATTGGAGAACTCAACCTCGACCTGATCGCCGGCGGGCTGGAGACGCCCCCGATCATGGGGCAGGAGATACTGGCGCGAGATTTTCGAATGACCCTGGGCAGCGCCTCGGCGATTTTCGCAAGCGGAATCGCCAAATTGGGTCATTCCGTCACGTTCATCAGCAAGGTTGGCGACGATGCGTTTGGGCGCGATTGCAGGAGCACCCTTCGCCGCAACGGCATTTCCATTCGGCACGTCAAAGTCAGTCGCAGCAGCACGACGGGGGTCACGGTCTCGCTGAGTACCAGTGCAGACCGGGCTCTCGTCACGCACCTGGGAGCGATCGCCGAATTAAAGGCGGCGGAGATTCCGCGCAATGCTTTCTCGGGCGCGGCTCACCTGCACATGACCTCTTATTTCCTGCAGCACGCGCTTCGGCCTTCATTTGCTGCCCTCTTTCGTAGGGCGAGCCAGCAGGGGCTCACGACTTCATTCGATCCGAATTCCGATCCGTACCAATCGTGGGAGAGAGATATTTGGGACGTCATTGCGGAGACGGACATATTCTTCGTCAATGAGGCTGAAGCACTGCAACTGAGCAAGAGAAACTCAGTCGAGGAAGCGCTCACGTTTCTCGGCTCGAAGGCTCGCTGTGTTGTCGTGAAGCGCGGCCCACTTGGCGCGATTGGGATCCGGGATGGCGACCGGGCGACTGTGCCCGGCTTCCCGATCCAAGCCATCGACACGACTGGAGCCGGCGACAGTTTCGCGGCCGGTTTTGTGCATACATACCTGGAGCGCCGGGGACTTGCGGAATGCCTGGAGGCGGGGAACGTCTGTGGCGCACTGTCGGCACTTCAGGTCGGCGGTACGGCAGGACAGCCGAGCCGCGCAGAATTCACCAAGTTTCTTCGGAAGCGGCGGCAGGGAAGGGCGCGGGCAACTTCGGCCATGCGATGAAAACGTGCCCGGCAGGAGCATGAGTGCATTTTTCCGTTGTTGATTGGGCGATTGTCATCGGCTACCTGGTTCTGTGCGTCGCCGTAGGACTGATCGGCAAGAAGTACATTGGCAACGTGGCGCATTACTTGGTTGCTGGAAGAGAACTGGGTATGTATGCAGGCATCGCCACGCTCGCGGCTACCGAAATCGGCACCATCACGTTCATGTACAACGGCGAACTCGGCTACAAGTACGGTTTCGCCGCGTTTGCCGCCGCGCTGATCTCCGGACTGGTGATGATCGTGGTGGGTCGTACCGGCCTTGTCGTTGCGCGCTTTCGTGCCCTCCGACTGATGACAGTTCCCGAGTACTTCCAGCACAAGTACAGCCGCGGGCTCCGGCTTCTCGCCGGAATTCTCGTTGCAGTCGGCGGCATCCTCAACATGGGAGTATTCCTGAAGATCGAGGGTGAATTCCTGACGATCGTCAGCGGCATTGACGGCAGGTATCTGGTTGCCGTGATGACGGCGATTCTGCTCCTGGAACTTCTTTATACGGTAATCGGCGGAATGGTGGCGGTGGTCATCACCGACTTCATCCAGTACGTGTTGCTGTCGATTGCTACCATCCTCGTTTCGATCTACGCCGTGTATCACGCGGGCTGGGGCAACATGGTTGCAAAAGTCGCAACCACAATGGGTTCGGCCGGCTTCAACCCCATTCAGAATCCGAAGTTCGGCCTGACTTTCCTGATCTGGCAGATTCTTCTCTGGTTCTCCATTCACACGTGCTGGCAGACGACAGCAATGCGCATGTTCTCAACGAAAGATCCCGAGACCTCAAAACGCGTGATGACCTGGACGGGGTTTATCTATCTCGGGCGAGGAATGCTGCCCATGCTGTGGGGAATCGCTGCACTGACGCTCTTCGGGGTGGGAGCCGCCATGAGCGGTGTACCTGCCCCTGTCGTGAACGGCCAGACGCTCGCCCCAATTGATGCCATGCCCGCGATGCTTGCCTCGATACTTGGCCCCGGCATCAAGGGAATTGTGGTAGCCGGCATGTTGGCCGCAACTATGTCCGTCAACAGTTCGTATCTGCTCGGCTGGAGCGCTGTGATTTCGCAGGATGTCATTCTGCCCTTGCGCGAACAGATGGGGAAGGCGCCGTTGAGCTCGCGAAGCCAGATATTCGTGAATCGGCTCGCGAATCTGTTCGTTGGCCTGTTCCTGATGTTCTGGGGTTTGTACTATACGCCGCCCGGTGCGGTGTATCTCTATTTGAACATCACTGCCACGATCTATCTGGCTGGTACCTTTATTTGTGTGATTGGAGGGTTGTACTGGAAACGCGCGAACACGACCGGGGGCTACGTCGCCATGCTGATGGGCGCCGCGGGTGCGATCATTCCATTCTTCTTTGTACATTGGAGCGAAAATATAACCGGATTCTGCGCGTTCGGTCTGGCGGCACTGGGGTTGATCCTGGGCTCGCTGCTGGGCAAGCACACTCCAGCGGCCGTCGGCGAGGTGAGTGTTGCCTCGATGAAGGAGGCGCAATGAAGTACTGGCAAGTCTTCTGGACATTCTGGCTGGTGACGGCGGGCATATCGTTTGCTGTGATCACGGGGATTGTCACCGTGAGGGGCTATCAGGATTTGCGTAACATGTTCAGCGGCCTCGTACGGCAAGGGACAAAAGATCATGAGTGATCCGACAGCGGCTCAGGACAAGTTCATCGCCATGGTTACGGCGAAGGCCGAGGTGGACCTGCCGCTCAGCGCTTTTCAGCCACGATCGATGCTGGCCACGCCGGTTCACGAGGTGCTGCGGCCGAAGTTTCCCGCGATCGACTATCACAATCATCTCGACGCGCAGGACCCCGCGACCGTCATGAGAGTAATGGACGAATGCGGTATTGAACGCATCGTTAACATCACGATGAAGGTCGGAAGCGAAGCGATCGCGATGATCGAGCGCTTCCAGAGTGCGCATCCGGGCCGATTTGCTACCTATGCCTGGATGGATTGGACGGACATGCACGAGTCCGGTTTCTTTACGCGCTGCGTCGAGCGCCTTGAGCAGATGGTGGAGCAGGGCGCTTGCGGATTGAAACTCTGGAAGGACCTGGGAACGAGTCTGCGTGATTCTAACGGCGAACTGCTGCGGGTGGACGACGAGCGCCTCGCGCCCATGTTCGAGAAGGCCGCCGACTTGGGCGTCCCGATCATGTTCCATATCGCGGATCCGGATGCGTTCTTCTTGCCAATCGACGAGCACAACGAACGCTACGAGGAGTTGGCGGCGCATCCGGAGTGGAGTTTTTATCCATCGCACTTCAGCAAAGAAGAACTTCTGCGTCAGCGCGATCGTGTTTTCGCGCGACATCCACGAACCACGTTTGTCGCCGCACATGTGGCAGAGCATCCGGAAGACCTCTGCTACGTCTGCGGGTTGCTCGATAAGTACTCGAACGTTCACGTGGATATCGGCGCGCGTTGCGCAGAACTCGGGCGCCAGCCCTATACCGCGCGCGAGTTTTTCCTGAAGTACAGCGACCGCATTCTCTTTGGCACGGATCTGGTTCCGGACGTGAACATGTACCGGCTGCACTTCAGGTTCCTGGAAACCGCTGACGAATACTTCGAGTATCCGTCCCACGCCTCCCGGCAGGGCCGCTGGAATATATATGGTTTGTTCCTGCCCGATGAGATTCTGCGGCGCGTATATCGCGAGAACGCCTTTCGACTGCTGAAACGATGAGTGGCTCCGGGACCGTGTTCTGGGCGCAAAAAAAAAGCCGGTGGACGATGCCTGCGACCCTCACTGGGGCATACTACTTAAATCCGGCGTGAGTCGCAGCCTCTTTTAGCGATTTTGGCCGAAAATCGCCCATTTGTTCTGAGATTCTTTGCAGCAGTCGATCGATTTTCGTAAACGTTTCCTTAGTCCTTAAGTGGTTTTACCTTGTGGACTCGATGCAGTATCTTATCTGACCACGGACGATCAGACGCGAAGTGGCTACTCGCAACGTAGGTCGGTTCTGCGGGCGGATAAGTTCGCCGGGCAACCAGAAAAGTCTGTGCCGGAGCTTGCTCAAGGTCAAGCTTTGCCATTCTTTCGGAAGACAGGTTCGCTGAAAAGCGGTGACCAGGTTGTAAGCGAGCCGAATTACTTCCAGATACAGGGCATTGGCCGCAAACGCACGCGTGGGAATCTTCCCCTGTGCATAATCCTCCTGGATTTCCCGAATGCGTCGTTCATGCCAGTGCGGCCATCGTAGAAGTGCCACACTGCCTCTGGGGTCAGCGCCAGGTTCGTGTGCCAGGCCCGATACGCGTAACGCTCTAGCTTAGCTAAGCTAAGCTAGGGTAAACAAGGTCGGCTGCGGATCAGTCTCCTCGATTCTCCGCCGCGCCACCATGCAACGCCGCGCTTGCGACCAATCGTGGGGACGGTGCTCAAATTTCCTGCTCATGTCGCTCAAAGGCTTAAAAGTCGGCAATTCGGGCAGCCAGAGCATGGCAGCCAACGGCTGAGCAGACATCTCGGGGTTAATGCAAAAACTCTGGGGGCTCCCAGACGGGATTGGTGGAATTGGACGCCGCTCGGCGTCGCGCGAAATGACTCTGGCTTGCGTCACCAGCACTTTTGCAATCGGTGAAAAAGTCGGCAACGGCAATGGATATGTGTTGTCGGGAGTGCACGCCGCCGGGCTTTAAGAAATATAATCGCCGTCTCGCCAGTCAAACCGTGATCGGTGAAATTTAAAGACGGGCATCGCGCGCAATTGGCCGCCCCGTGCCACGAAACCTCGGCCTGACCGCCTGTGAGATACGTCTGCGAGACGAGCTAGTAGTCAGTAAAACCGCGATTGGTGGGAAAATCTCAGCCGCTCCTCTCAGTTACCGGTCCGGTCAGCAAAAGCGCGATTCGTAAGAAATCTGGGCTGACCGCACTTCTTGATCTGAAAATGCTTCCTGCACGAAATGACTAACCTCAAACAGAGTCAACGTCATGCCCGCTTGATACAAGCATTTCTCGATTCGAGAACAGGTGCTTCCTCCGCCAGCAAAGTAAAGTAAACAGCCTGCCTCCGCGCGAAAACAGGCACACCTGAAAAATGCAAAAGAACTACTTCCGGTGTAGTGTTCACGGCCGAAAGGTAACTGACGTGTTCTCGTCTGCACACGAACTCGCCCAGAAGCTGCGTGCCGCGCGCTACCTCATCGATCCGGTAACCCTGGAAGTGGTGTACTTGGCGGCACGTATGCGCAAACCACTGTTGGTCGAAGGTCCGCCCGGGTGCGGCAAGACTGAATTGGCCTACGCGGTCGCAACGGCGGCGAACACGGTTGTGGAACGGCTTCAGTGCTACGTGGGAATTACGGAAGAAAAGGTCATGGGCAGATTCGACGAAGCTCTACAGAAGCTCTTTCTAGAAACCCAAGCGGACCACCTCCATCAAGAGTGGAATGAAATCCGCAACCGCCTGCACACTCTGGATTTCTTTGCCGAAGGTCCACTGTTGCGTGCGCTGCGTTATGAGCATCGGCCGTGCGTGCTTCTGGTCGACGAACTCGACAAGGTCGATCACAACATCGA
>DATEPX010000395.1:0-16162 GCA_035272945.1 Terriglobales bacterium | reverse complement strand
GTCTTTCTCAAGCAGTACCTGCTTGACCATCAGCTAGTACGATTGTTGCAGGAGACCCATCGCGGCTTCGAGAACCTGCAGAGGCTGCAGACAGAACTGGTACAGAAGGAGAAGTTGGCAGCACTGGGGCAAATGGTGGCGGGCGCTGCACACGAGATCAACAACCCTGTAGCCGCCATCGTGGGTTACACGGACCTGCTTTCCGACAGCGAATCGCTCAATCCAGAACAGCTTTCGATGACGCGCAAGATCGGCCAACAGGCACGACGTACCCGGGACCTGGTCTCCGATCTCTTAAGTTTCGCGCAGCAGAATGCGGCGGAGAAATCTCTGGTGGATATAGGCTCCCTTTTACACAAGGCGATCCAAGCCGAAGGCCTTCACCTCAATCAGAAAATTCGTGTGGAAACAAAGATCGAGCGCGATCTCCCCAGAATCCTGGGGAATGCTAATCAACTCTTCCAGGCGTGCACCGAGATTGTCAGCAACGCGATCGATGCGCTGGAGGAGGTTGGCGGAGGCACATTCGCGGTGGCCGCCTTTCAGCACGGCGGCGACGAGATTGTTCTGGAGTTCTCCGACACCGGCCGCGGTTTGCGCGAACCCAACAAGGTCTTCGATCCCTTCTACACCACCAAACCCATCGGCAAGGGTACAGGCCTAGGATTGAGTGCAACCTATGGCGTGGTGCAAAATCACCAGGGGCACATCACCTGCTACAACAAAAGCGAAGGCGGAGCACTCTTCGTTGTGCGCCTCCCCGTGGCCAAGCAAGCCACGGGGGCGGCCCCGGGCAATTCCTAACCTTTATGGCTGAGATTGGGTAACATGATTTCCGATGTTGCCGCAGCCACTTGCTCATAGCAGCGCACGAATCCTCGAATATGAGGCTTTGCGGGAATTATTGCGCGGCTATCTATGGTCTCCGCTCGGCCAGGGACGACTTGGGGCACTGGCTCCCTCTACCGACCGCCTGTGGATCGAAGGCCAGCAACAAATGACCTCCGATATCCGGGAATTCCGCCGGGTGGGTGGACACTTCGATTTTTCCGGCCTACTTGAGATCAGCAAACTCCTGGACAAAGCGCGAATCGCGGGCTCGGCGCTGGAAACAGCTGAAATCCGCGATGTTGTGCTGGTCGTGGATCGCGCCGCCGAGTGGCGGGAAATCGCTGTGAAGCCGCCCGTGGCCATGAAGACAGAATGGGCGGCCGTAGCCAGTCTTTCGTCTGCCATTATCGACTTCACTGAGTTTCTGCGGTTCTTTCGCAGCAAGATCCTGCCGGACGGCACGCTGGACGATCGCGCCTCCCCGGAACTGGCGCGTATTCGACGCGACGTTGAGAAACAGAAGCGCGCCATCCAGGATTCGTTGCGCAATTACCTGCGCCGTCTCGCGGAGGGCGGCGCCGTTCAGGAAGAGCTGGTAACGATCCGCGGCGAGCGTTTCGTGATTCCTGTCAAGATTGAGCAGAGGCGGCGCGTTCAGGGAGTGGTGCACGGGGCCAGTTCCAGCGGGCAAACGGTTTTCGTCGAGCCCCTGGAGACCATCGAGCAGAACAATGAACTGGTTCGCCTGCTGGACGAAGAGCAAGCCGAGATTCACCGCATCCTCTTGGAAATGACTCGCCGTATCGGAGAAAATTCTGATGCGATCCTCGCCGGCGCCGGTATCTTGGCGGAACTGGAACTGCAGTTTGCAAAAGCCCGCTTCGCGGAAGACTATCGCTGCGTCCCGGTTGTCTTCGGAATACGTGAGGACGGCCGCCCTCAGGAGTCTCGCCTGAGCGAAGTCGAAGGGTCCACGCCGAGCCAGGCTCGGCTGCTTCTGCACAAAGCTCGTCATCCGCTGCTGGAGCGGAATCTCAAGGTCAAAGGGGGCCAGATTGTCCCAATTACGGTGGAGTTGGAGGGTACCCGCCGCGAACTGATCATTACCGGCCCAAACACAGGCGGTAAGACGGTTGCTCTCAAGACCGTCGGCCTGCTTGCCCTGATGGCGCAGTCTGGCCTGCCGGTAACCGCGGACCGCGCTGAGTTGCCGGTTTTCGATGCCGTGTTGGCCGATATCGGCGACTACCAATCGATCGAGCAGAATCTCTCGACCTTTTCGGCCCACGTCACGAATATCGACTTCATTTCACGCACTGCGACCGCCAACTCCCTTGTGATTCTCGACGAACTGGGCTCGGCCACGGATCCGGAGGAGGGCGCAGCTTTGGCAGTCGCTATTGCCGAGCATTTCCGCCGCATCGGCGCGATGACGGTCATTTCGACTCATCACACTTCTCTCAAGGTCTACGGAGCCAACACGCCCTCGGTGATCAATGCCGCGGTAGGTTTCGATGAGGCTACGCTCCAGCCGACTTACGAGTTGAAGCTCGGCGTTCCGGGGGCATCGGCGGGCATCAATATCGCGCAACGGCTCGGACTGAATCCCGCCATCATCGAGTCGGCCCGGAGCAAGCTGAGCACGCAAACCCAGGACGTTGGCCGATTCCTCGACCGCTTACACGCCGAGTTACGGGAAACGGAGAACGGGCGCTTGAAGCTGCAGGAGCGCGAGCGAGAGGTCGAGCGCGAGAAGACACGGCTGGCAGCGGAAGGCGCGAGAGAGCAGAGGGACAAAGTCCGCGAGATGGAGAAGAAGTTGGACAGCCTGTTCAAGGATTTTGAGTACCACGCCCGCGAGACCGTCCATGCCATTCAGGACCGCGCCGCCGCCCAGAAGCTCTCGAAAGACGCAGAGCGCCGCATCGCGAAGTTGCGCCGTGAGTTTCGTGAGCAATTTGATTCGACTGTGGTTGCGCACTCGACGGGCGCGGACCGGGGCGATCCGCACGCTCACGCCCACATTGTGAAGCACGTGTCCGAAGGCGACACAGTGAAATTGAAGTCGGTGGGGAGACCGGCGGTGGTCAGAAGAAGCCTTGACGGCGATCAATTCGAAGTTGAAATCGGCGCGATGAAGATGAAAATCTCACGCGATGACATTGCCGAGGTGCTGATCCGCAGCTCTGATTCTCCGGTGAAAGCTGCCCGGGCGCGTGGTATCAGCGTCTCGCTCGAAAGCGACCTGAACACGCCATCCGAGATTAACGTGATCGGGCGCACCGTGGATGACGCTACCCGGGAAGTGGAAAAATTTGTGGATCGCGCGTTTCTGGCGGGATTACCTCGGGTGCGAGTGGTGCATGGCAGCGGTATGGGGATTCTGCGCAAAGCCTTGCGGCAGTACCTGCAGAAGCATCCGCATGTAGCGTCGGTCTCCGAGCCACCACAGAATGAAGGTGGAGCGGGTGCGACGGTGGTCGAATTGAGGGTCTAGTTCGAGAGTCAGCAGGCGCGAAGCGAGAACAGGTTCAGGTGAAACAACTTGGGCGGGAAGTCCGGCTCTAACAGTGCCCTGGTCCTGGTGCGACGTCAGCCGAGTGTATTATCACCAACGCGCCTGAAGCAAGTGGCGGACATGATCCGGCGGGCCGTAGATCCTGACGCACCCTGGGCGGGCAGTCCATAACCAGCGAGTTTCGCACCAGTTTCCCTCAGGAATTAACCGCTTCTTTGGAAAATTCACAGCTTCGTCACAGATCGGGAGTATAGTTTCTCCTTCCATTCGCCCACAGATGAGGCAAGGTACAAGACTGCCATGACCACATCCGCCGACTTCAAAGAGACCCTCAAGCAGCAGGCCGACATCGTCCGCATCGTGGGTGACTACGTCAGGCTGAAGAAGGCAGGGGCACAAAACTACTCGGGGCTCTGCCCATTCCATGGCGAGAAGACGCCTTCGTTCTCGGTCCACGCCACGCGCCAGTTCTATCACTGCTTCGGCTGCGGAGCCTCGGGAGATGTCTTCAGCTTTGTACAGAAGATCGAGAACATAACTTTCCCGGAAGCGGTCCGGCTGGTCGCGCAGAAGATGGGTGTACCTCTGCCCAAGGTCGCCTACAGCAGCCCAGAAGAGGCTCGCGATGCCAAGCATCGCACTGCGCTGCTGGAAATCCAGGAAGCCGCATGTGTTTTTTTTCAGGATTGCCTGAAGCGGCCGGAAGGCACCGAGGCCCGCGAGTATCTCAAAGGACGTGGCTTGGATAGCGAAATCATTGCTCGTTTCCGCATGGGATTTGCCCCGGATTCGGGATTCGTGTTACGCGATCAGTTGAAAGCCAAGTTCGACGAAGAAGCGCTCCGGGAAAGCGGCCTGTTCTCCTGGAAGACGCCAGAGGAGAAAAGCGTCAAGGAAGCGCCAAGTCCCTCGACTCGGGCTGAAGCCCTCACTCCCTATGACAAGGTCAAAGGAGCTATGTACTCCAAATTCCGCAACCGGGTAATGTTTCCGATCGCCAACGAGAATGGCCGGGTAATCGCCTTTACCGGACGGCGGCTGAGTGCTGACGAGAAAGCTGGACCCAAGTACCTGAATTCTCCCGAGACTCCGATCTACTCCAAGTCGCGGGTCTTGTTCAACCTCGATCACGCGAAGGAAGCGATCCGCACCCTGAATTACGCCATTTTGGTCGAGGGCCAAATGGACTGCATCTCGGTCTTCGCGGCAGGATTTCACAACGTCATCGCCAGCTCCGGCACCGCCTTCACCGACGCACAAGCCAAGTTGCTGGGCCGCTTCAGCAAGAACATCGTCGTAAACTTCGATCCCGATACTGCGGGCACCAACGCGACCGAGCGCACGCTGGGCCTGCTCGTGGGAGAGGATTTCAATATCAAAGTGCTGCGGCTGGAGGCGGGATTCGATCCCGATCTGTTCATTCGCCGCAAAGGCACAGACGCCTACTCTGAAGCCTTATCACATTCCCAGCGGTACTTCGAGTACCTGATCGAGCGGGCCCGCACTCAGTTCCCAGTGCGGAGCGCAGGAGGCAAGGTCAAGGCCGTGAACTTCCTGTTGCCGCATATCCAGCGCGTCCCGAGTCGGATTATGCGCGACGAACTGGCGCAGGAGATAGCGCAAAAGCTGGGCATCGATTCAGCCGTATTGCGGCAGGAACTCAAGCACGTTGCCAGCACGCGCTCGGCGGCCGTGGTCAAGTCTCCCGCCGAGGCGCAGGTCACCGATGCGGAGCGCATCCTGATTCGCGCTCTCGCTTCAGCCAGGGAAATCCAACCCAATGAAGAACACTTTTCCGCCCGCGATGGTGCGGAGGAGGAATTCGATGCCGCGCGTCAGGCGCAATTTGTGTTGCAGAACGAGCGTCTGCACGCTGGCTTAGCTACCGAATCCCTGCTCGAAGCTCTTCTCAACCTGGGGCCAGAAACAACCGATGTTATGGAGCTGCCACTCTCTGACGCCGACCGGGGACTGCTCGCCTCCATTCTCATGCGGGAGGAAGAGGAGCTCACTGCCGAGCAGGTGGAAGGTGCAATTCGCGCCCTGCGGCGGATTGCTCTGCGCCGCCGGCTGGAGGAGGTGCAGCGGGAGCTGCAGGCCAGCCGCAGCAAAGAACCGGAGCAGTTGCAAGCCCTTCTCCTGGAGAAGGTTCGGCTCAAGCGGGCGCTGATGGCTCCGGGTCTGTCTGAAGAAGGTCCAGCGGCGCGCCCGGCCTAAGAGGCTGGAATCACTGAAACTTAAGGGGCAGTCCGGCCATCTAACTTGTTGAGGGGAACTAACATCCGGCCGCCCAGGCAGGGTTAGCTGATTTGTTTATGGGCAGAGAGGCACTACCGTGCTATACTCTAAAAGTTTGTGCCGGCGCACAATCCTGCAATTTCACGTTCCCACCGCTACTAAACGTGTCTCCGTCCACCGAGGACGAAGCTAGAGGGTAATCTGTCTTGGCTCTTGACGACAAGTACGACGACATTAAAAAGCTGATCGACGCAGGAAAAGAAAAGGGATATCTCACTTACGATCAGGTCAACGATCTGATACCGCACGATGTGCATTCTCCCGAAGACCTGGACGATCTGCTGACCACCATCGGTACACAAGGTATCGATGTTCTGGAGGGACCGGCGAAGTTGCCGTCGTCCGCTCTGGAGAAAAAATTCGAAGAAGTTGAGGAAGCCGGCGAAGACGTCGAGCTCGACCTCACTCCCGGTACGCTGGAAAAAACTAACGACCCCGTTCGCATGTACCTGCGGGAAATGGGCACGGTTCCGCTGCTCACCCGCGAAGGCGAAGTAGAAATCGCCAAGCGCATCGAACGCGGCCAGAATCGCGTGCTCAAGGCCCTGTCGCGGTCGCCGATCGTGATCCGCGAACTGCTGGCTATGGGCGAAGACCTCAAGAAGGGCGTCCGCTCCATCAAGGAAGTGGTCACCTTCGACGAGGAAGAAATCACGGAAGAAATTCTCGATAACCGCCTGAAGGAGTTCACCGGCAAGATTGACGAGCTGGCGAAGCATTACAAGAAGGCCAACCAGGTGGCGGAAAAGTTCGCGGATGTTTCCCAGAAGAAGCGTCCCAAGGACTTCCGCCGCTATCGCATGCATCTGGCGCGCGCGATTGTGCAAGTCTCGCTGGCGGTGCGCAACCTCGGCTTCACCAACACTGAACGCAAGCGGCTGATTGAGCGCGTTACCAAGACCGTGGACAGCATGCGCTCGCTCGACCGCCAGGTTCAGAACCTCGAACGCAAGGCGGATGCGACTCGTAGCGAAGACCAGAAAAAGGAATACCGCCGCCAGGCTCGCCAGCTCCGCACGGAACTGGAGAAGATGGAAGCCGATGCCAGCGTGTCCTTCCCGGAACTCAAGCGCACACAGCGCGAGATTATCCAGGGCGACATGGATGCCGAGCAGGCTAAGCGTGAGCTGATCGAGGCCAACCTGCGTCTGGTGGTTTCCATCGCGAAGAAGTACACCAATCGCGGTCTGCAGTTCCTGGACCTGATTCAGGAAGGAAATATCGGGTTGATGAAAGCCGTCGACAAGTTCGAATACCGCCGCGGTTACAAGTTCTCGACCTACGCCACGTGGTGGATTCGACAAGCTATCACGCGCGCTATAGCCGACCAGGCCCGCACCATCCGTATTCCGGTACACATGATCGAGACGATTAACAAGCTGATCCGCACCTCGCGGCAGCTGGTGCAGGAATTGGGGCGCGAGCCCACGTCGGAAGAAATCGCCAAGCGGATGGACATCCCGGTGGCCAAAGTCCGCAAGGTGCTCAAGATCGCGCAGGAGCCGATTTCGCTGGAAACGCCGATTGGCGAAGAGGAAGATTCGCACCTCGGCGACTTCATCGAAGACCGCGGTGTCGTTTCGCCGGCCGAAGCGGTCATCAATGTCAACTTGAAAGACCAGACCTCACAGGTGCTGCGTACGCTGACGCCACGGGAAGAGAAAGTAATCAAGATGCGCTTCGGGCTGGAAGATGGCAGCGAGCATACGCTCGAAGAGGTTGGGCAGTCGTTCGCGGTCACGCGCGAGCGCATCCGGCAAATCGAGGCGAAGGCATTGCGCAAGCTGCGTCATCCATCGCGCTCGCGCAAGCTGCGCGCGTTCATGGACGGCGTGCACGACTGATTTAGAGCCGCACATTACATTGAACAAGGCACAGCTTCGGCTGTGCCCTTCTTTTTGGGTCTGCCACGGAGACACAGAGGCACGGAGAAGAAATGTTGATTGCTGATTACTGATCGTTTTGCTTCGAATTCCAAGCAGATCATCCATCGAAAACAGAAATACTCCGTGCCTCCGCGTCTCTAGGGTGGCTTTTCCGGCAGTTTCCACAAGAAATTCATATCCTCCACAGCTTCTGCACAACTGGCGCCCACTATTGACTTGAGCCTATGTTTGGGTTGGGGCACATTGCTCTCACGCAAGCGTGAATGCCACAAGCGTCTTGCTGGAGCATCGTGAAAGCGCCGGCAGTTCCTGGCAGTTCTCGAGGGTGAATTGCTGGGAGGGTTCCAGAAGCGTGCTTCGGCGCGTGCTGGTTGCCCGGGCGTTGCGGCCTCCTCAAGGGTCCCGCCTCATCATAAGGCTGGACTGAACGGTCGGTCTTCGCGGTGACTGCGAATCGCGAGGTTTGCAGAAGCGCACTGAAACGCGCACTCCTCCGAGTGCGGTCAAGGCAGAAGGTGCGCGCACTTATCGCTTCCGAGCGATAGAGAGAGCAGGCGGGACATTCATGCATACTACGGCCCGGGTGGCTGGCTCGGGCCGTATCTATTTCGCGCGTCGGCTTCACGCGTCGGCCCTCCCCAACTCATAACTGCCATGCCTTGCTTCGCTGTACCTAAGCGGGCCCGACAGGAGTCCGCTTTTTACTTGGGGCCTCGCAGGTATTTCGTTTTTTGTTCGCCTATGGCATACTGTCCTCCTGAGCGCAGGAGGGACTCGTCACGCGAGCCTGCGCGTAGTCGAAGGATCCCTAACGTGTTTAGGTTATTACCCGAGCTTCGAGGCATTGTCCGTGGTATCGGCAAATGGCGAGAACGCCTCCGCATCGGCATAGGTCGCGCATGCAGGGTAGGGATCTTTCGACTCGGGCTGACGCCTTCGCTCAAGATGACAGAAGTTGGCCAACGCGCTTGTCATCCTGAGCGCAGGGAAGGATCTATGAATTGTCTTCCTGGGACGAGTCCGCACTTCAGCCTCCGAAAATATTTCCTTTATTCCCGGTTTTTCCGAAGCACTTTTGCACAACGTTGGATGATCCTTATGAGTATTCGGCGTACAGTCGAACCACCAGCCCTGAAATAAACTAGTGGCCACGACGGACTACAATCTCGTCGGCAGTCTTCCTGCTAACGTAGAAGCCGAGCGTTCGATTCTGGGCGCCATCCTGCTGGACAATCTCTCGTACAACCAGGCGGCTGAGCATCTGCGGGCGGAAGACTTCTCCCTCGATTCCCATCGTCGCATTTACTCGCGAATGGTGGATCTGGCGGAATCCTCGCGCCCCATCGACATGATCACGTTAATCGAGGAACTGGACCGCCGCAAGGAATTGGAAGCCATCGGCGACGTGGGCTATGTCTCGGGCCTTCTCGATGGCGTTCCCGACCGGCCCAGCATTGAGCATTACATCAAGATCGTCCGCGATAAGGCCTTGCTGCGCGGCCTGATTCATGCCGCCAATGCTGCCATTGCTCGCGCCAGTGAGCAGGCCGATCCTGCCGAAGACATCCTGAACGATGCCGAAGCCACGATCTTCCAGCTCTCGGAAAAGCGCATTGGACGCGGTTTTATGGGTGTTCAGGAAATCGTCAAGGAGTCATTCGGCTCGGTGGATGCTCTGCTGCAGCGTGGTCAGCGCATCACCGGATTGGAGACGCACTACGTCGATCTGGACGAAATGACGAGCGGACTCCAGCGATCGGATCTAGTGATCATCGCGGCTCGTCCTTCCATGGGCAAGACGGCTTTCGCCATGAACATCGCCGAAAATGCCGCCACCAATGACGGGAAGATCGTCGGCATCTTCTCTCTCGAAATGTCGCGCGAAGCGCTACTGCTGCGCATGTTGTGCTCCTGCGCGAGAGTGGACTCGCACAAGATGCGCACCGGTTCGCTGTGGCGTGAAGACATGGAGAAAGTCGTGCGGGCGATGGACAGGCTGGCCAATGCGCCGATATTCATCGATGACACAGCGGGAATCTCCCTAAGCGAAATGCGCGCCAAGGCACGTCGCCTGCAACAACAAAACCAGGGAAAGCTGGACCTGGTGATCGTCGATTACCTGCAACTGATGTCGGCCAGCGGCTCCAAGCGCTACGAGAATCGTACCCAGGAAGTCTCGGCGATATCGCGGGGCTTGAAGGCTCTGGCCAAGGAATTACGGGTTCCGGTCATTGCGCTTTCGCAGTTGAGCCGCGCGCCCGAGAGCCGGGGCGGCGATCACCGTCCTCAACTGGCCGATCTCCGCGAGTCCGGCTCAATCGAACAGGACGCCGATGTGGTGATGTTTATCTTTCGCGAGGAAGTCTACAAGCCGGACGATGCGGAGTTGGATGGGAAGGCCGAAATTATTATTTCTAAACAGCGCAACGGACCAACTGGAAAAGTGAGCCTGGCCTTCATCAAGCGATCAACCCGCTTCGAATCCATGGCCTACTCGGACGAGGAACCACCCGGGAAGGGTTAAAATTGTCCCAATTGGGTAGCTGGGACCGCTGTCACACTTCTTTCCACCTGCCTGTGGAAAATCTTGTGAATCTTCGGGACGCGGCTGCGGCGGGCGCAAGCGACCGCTTCTCGTTCAGGCGCATAGGTCCTAGCGTCATACGGTTTAACTTGATTAAAAACAATCGGTTAGCCAGAAGCTTTCGGTTTCGCACTTAAGTAATACGACTGCCAAATAATTTGTGCAACCTGGAAGATTTGCACATACAGGAACTACTGTATGTTCACTGGAGACCCGCAATTTCAATGGTATGCCCGCGTTATTGGCTGTCTTCCCCGACCTTGAGAACGGCCAGGAAGGCCTCCTGAGGAATGTCCACCCTACCGATACGCTTCATCCGGCGCTTGCCTTCTTTCTGCTTCTCCAGCAGCTTGCGCTTGCGCGTGATGTCGCCGCCATAGCATTTGGCCAAGACGTTCTTGCGCATGGCCGGTACGGTCTCGCGGGCAATGACTTTGGCCCCAATCGCCGCCTGGATGGCAACTTCAAACATCTGTCGCGGAATTAATTCCTTCATCTTGGCAGCCAAGGCTCGTCCACGGTCGTAAGCGAACTCTCGGTGCACGATGACGGAGAGGGCATCCACCGGTTCGCCGGCCACCAGGATGTCCAATTTGGACATAGGCGATTCCCAGTAGCCCGCCAGGTGGTAGTCGAGCGAGGCATAACCGCGAGAAACGGATTTCAATCGGTCGTAGAAGTCGAGTACGATCTCATTCAGCGGGAGCTCATATTGCAGCATGACGCGCGACGAACTCACATACTCGAAGCTCTTCTGCTTACCCCGCTTCTCTTCGACCAATTTCAAAATCCCGCCGACGTATTCCTCATTAGTGAGGATGGTGGCGAGGATGACCGGCTCCTCGACTTTGGCTATTTCGCTCTGGTTGGGCCACTTGGAAGGATTATCCACTTCCATGTGCGCCCCGTCAGTCTTGGTGATCTTGTAACGCACGCCCGGGGCGGTCGTGATCAAGTCGAGATTAAACTCGCGTTCCAGCCGCTCCTGGATGATTTCCATGTGCAGCAGACCGAGAAAACCGCAGCGGAAGCCGAAACCCAGCGCGGCCGAACTCTCCGGCTCGAAAAAAAAGGAAGAATCGTTCAGGCGCAATTTTTCCAGCGCCTCGCGCAACTGGGTGTGCTCGTGAGCATCCACCGTGTAGAGACCGGCAAACACCATGGGCATGATTTCTTCGAAGCCGGGCAGCGGCTCAATGGCTGGATTCTCGTCGTCGGTGATGGTGTCGCCGATCTTGGTGTCGGCGACGTTCTTGATGTTGGCGAAAAGAAACCCGACTTCGCCCGCCTCCACAGTTTCGACCTCGACAGGCTTGGGCGTGAGTACGCCTAGGGTTTCCACCTCAAGAACGCGCCCGTTGGACCACAGACGAATTTTCTGGCCCTTACGCAGCGTGCCTTCAAATACACGCGTAAGCACGACCACGCCGCGGTAGGGATCAAACCAGGAATCAAAAATCAGCGCCTGCAGCTTGTGCTCGGGATGTCCTTTGGGGGGCGGCACGTGCTTCACAATGGCTTCCAGCACGTCGGGAACACCTTGCCCGGTTTTTGCGCTGATCAGAAGGGCGTCGGAAGCATCCAGGCCGACAGCCCCTTCGATCATTTCTTTGGTTCGGGAAATGTCGGCGCTTTGCAGGTCGATCTTGTTGATAACCGGAATGATCTCCAGTCGGTTGTTGATTGCCAGATAGGCATTGGCGAGCGTCTGGGCTTCGACGCCTTGCGACGCATCTACCACCAACAAGGCGCCCTCACATGACGCCAAGGAGCGTGAGACTTCGTAGGAGAAATCCACGTGCCCGGGAGTATCGATGAGGTTGAGCTGATATGTCCGGCCGTCCTTAGCCTGGTACATCATGCGCACGGCATGCGCTTTGATGGTGATACCGCGCTCCCGCTCGAGGTCCATGGCATCCAGCACCTGGGCCTGCATCTCGCGCGCGGTCAAAGACCCGGTCAGCTCCAGCAGGCGGTCGGCCAGCGTGGATTTCCCGTGGTCAATGTGCGCGATGATCGCGAAATTACGGATGACAGCGCGGTCCATAGCTCAAGTCCTGATTCTAACAGCCGCGCGCTCTAGCCTGCTGTGCGCGCCTGCGACCGGCAATCAATTCTCAGCGTGCGCGGCGATCTCCGGCGATCTCGGTCGGTTTACGGTTTTTCTATTTGCCGGAGTAAGATGGCGGACCATGCGAAAGCCTTTCTTCCTGATGTTCGGCTGCTTGATCTGCTGGTTACTCGTATTTGCTCAAACTCCTTCTCCCGTTCGTCAATTCATCAAGATTGACGCCCCCTTCGTGGCACTAACGCACGTCCGCGTGATCGACGGCACCGGCGGCCCCGCGAGTGATGATCAGACTGTCGTCTTCTCCAACGGGAAGATTGAGTCGCTGGGAGCAGCGTCCTCGACAAACATCCCCAAAGCAGCTCAGGTGCTCGACCTGCCCGGGTACACGATCATTCCTGGCCTGGTCGGCATGCACGATCACTTGTTCTATCCCATGGGCGGCGGGATCTTCGGAGAGATGGGATTCAGTTTTCCCCGGCTTTATCTGGCGGGTGGAGTAACGACCATTCGCACCACCGGTTCCCTGGAGCCTTACACGGATCTAGAAATCAAGAAGAAGATTGACCGCGGCGAGATGCCCGGCCCGAAAATGCACGTGACTGGACCGTACCTCGAAGGCGCAGGTTCATGGGCGCTGCAGATGCACCAACTCACCGGTCCTGAAGACGCCACTCGGGTCGTGAACTACTGGTTGGACACGGGAGTGGACAATTTCAAAGCTTACATGTTCATTACCGCCGACCAACTATCCGCGGCAGCCCAGGCTGCACACAAGCGAAATGCCAAAGTCACGGGCCACCTCTGCTCGATTGGATTTCGCGAGGCGGCCTCGTTAGGCATTGATGACCTTGAGCACGGCCTGGTGGTGGATACCGAGTTCTTCCCCTGGAAAAGGCCCGGCCAATGTCCCGACCAGCCGAACGCCATGGATTTTATCTCCAAGCTTGAGGTGAACACTGGACCGGTGCACGACATGATTCTCGACCTGGTACGGCACCACGTCTCGGTTACTTCGACTCTGCCGGTGTTCGAGATGTTCGTTCCCGGCCGGCCTGCGATTCAGCCCCGTGTGCTCGACGGCCTTTCTCCCGATGCTCGGTCTGCCTTCCTCGCCAATAAAGTTGCGTCTACTTCCGCTTCGAATATCCAAAACAGGTATAAGACAGACTCGTCCCCGTGGCCCGCTGCTTTCAAGAAGGAAATGGAATTCGAATATGCCTTCGCCACGGCGGGAGGCCTGCTTTTGGCCGGTTTGGATCCTACCGGCATGGGAGGCGTGATCGCCGGTTTCGGTGACCAGCGCGAAGTGGAGTTGCTGGTCGAAGCGGGATTCACACCGCTCGAAGCCATTCACATCGCGACCTCGAATGGCGCACAATTCATGGGAGAGTTGGATCGCGTGGGAACCATTGCCCCCGGCAAACAGGCCGACATCGTTGTTGTAAAAGGCGATCCCTCGAAGAAAATCGAAGATATCGAAAACGTCGAAATCGTTTTTAAGGATGGCGTTGGCTACGATTCGGCGAAGCTGATCGAGTCTGTGCGAGGGGTAGTCGGGGCGCGATAAATGCTGATTCTCGCCTCTGCCTCGCCACGCCGCCAGGACCTGCTGCGCGCCGCGGGAATTCCCTTTGAGGTAGAGCCCACCGACGTCCCGGAAATCCCCCAGCCCGGCGAGCATCCTAACGCCTGTGCCGAACGCCTTGCCCACGAGAAGGCGGCTTTCATCGCGCGGCAGCGCCCGAATGACCTGGTTCTGGGGGCCGACACCATAGTGGTCGTAAATGGCGAAATGCTGGCTAAGCCCGCAGATCCACGCGATGCCGCCCGCATGCTGCGTCTTCTATCCGGCCGGCCCCACCAGGTGATCACGGGCGTGTGCCTGATCGGATCGGAAGCGAGAACTGAGAACCGGGAACTGAGAACTTTTGAAGATATCCGCTCGGAGACAACCACTGTGTTTATGGATAGCTTGAGGGATGCGGATATCCACTCCTACGTCGCGACCGGCGAACCCATGGACAAGGCGGGCGCCTACGCGATTCAAGGCATGGCTTCCCGTTGGATTCCACGCATTGAGGGAGATTATTCGAATGTAGTGGGGCTGCCCGTGGCACTTGTGTACCGCATGCTGCGGAAGCACGGGGCAGAGTCATGAATCTTGATGGAAAAGACTCTAAGGTGGAGACGCGGCTTGCCGCGTCTCAGGCAGGAAAATCCTAGGATTTCTTCTCTGATCCTTCCTCGCCATCCTTGACGGCAGACTTGAAATTCTTAATGCCCTCGCCTAAGCCCTTGCCCAGGTCCGCCAACTTGCTCGGACCGAAAATAAGCAGCGCAATGGCCAGAATAAGCAGAATCTCAGGCAAACCCAATTTTCCAAACATGTTGCTACCTCCTCGAGGTTTCGCCCGGCGCTCCACTGAACGCATACCGACTAAAGACAAAACACCCTGTGGAAATTCTAGGCTACATGGCTGCCATAGTCAAAATAAAGCACTGAGGCTGACTGGGGCTGCCCAGCTTCGCTCGGCCGGGACGGGTCAGAGACAGGTCTCCACAGAAACCCATCGCCACGGAAGCCATGTCCACTCACTTCACAGTGACTGGATCAACCCCGCCAGGAGCGCCGTTCTCCGGGGCAATTCCGAAATCAAGATTGACTCGTGGGTCGCGTGCGCTCCTTCGCCCACGCCTCCCAAACCGTCCAGGGTAGGGATTCCCAGAGCCGCGGTGAGGTTGCCGTCCGATCCGCCACCAACTGCGGCCTCTTCCAGCTTCCAGCCCAGGTCCTTGGCTAACGCCGACGCTTGGCGAAACAATCCCGCTACTCCCGCCGTCCGTTCCATGGGTGGACGATCAATCCCGCCCGTGATTTCCAGCCGGCACTTGCGGTTCACTGGTTTCAGACTGCGGAGCTTGCGATTGATTCCCGCGGCATCGGTCATGCGCGCGATGCGGACATCAATGGAGGCGCTGGCTTCCGCAGGAATCACGTTGACACGCGTTCCCCCGCTAATCATATCGACGCTGACTGTCAGACCTCGCTTCAGGTCCGTCATCGCCGAGATGCGTTCGATCTGGCGTGCCAATTCGAGCACGGCACTTTGCCCTTTTTCGAAATCCAGCCCCGCGTGCGCCGCCTTGCCAGTTGCTTTGAGCACGTACTCGCCGACGCCCTTGCGAGCCGTCTTCACGGCTCCCTTCAATCCGTACGATGGCTCTAACACCAGCACGGCCTCCGACCGTTTTGCCAACTCTTCGGTGATGCGGCGCGATGAGTTGCTGCCGACCTCCTCATCGGAAACCAGCAGCACAGTAACCGATCGGGGCAGCGTGCCATCCTGAGTGCGCAAAGCGTCGATCGCGTACAGCATGGAAGCAATGCCTGACTTCATGTCCAGCGTGCCGGGTCCCCAGAGGCGCCCGTCGCCAAGACGGCAAGGCATGGTTGCCAGCGTGCCCAAGGGATACACGGTGTCGAAGTGTCCCAACAGGAGCACAGGCTTGCGCCGGTCGCGGCCGGGAAAATCCACTTGCAGGTGGTCGCCGAAATCAGCGGTGCGATGGAATTTGCTGTGTCCGCCGAGCGCCTCAAATTTTGACGCCAGCCAGTGCCCTAGGCGGTCAACCGCGTGCTTGTTGTCGGTGGGCGACTCGATCTCGACGGCCTGGCGGATGGTCTCAACGATTGCATCCCGCCGTTCCTGAAAGTACGTGGGTGGAACATGGGTCAGTTTGACCGGAGCGACAGGAGTTTGCTTGCTCTTAAGCTTTTTCTTTTTCATGAGATTGCGCAATTTCCGCAGACGGCACGCGGTCTAAAGAAGGGGGGCCGATAGCAACGGTTTACGCCGCGCAGTACAGTATAATCTTCGCCTTAACGAGAAGCAGAATGACTGACGGCGCTCACCCTCTAACCGAAACCCCTCCAGCCACCAAGACGACGCTGGATATCAATGAGATCCTGCGCA
>DATEPX010000394.1:0-14620 GCA_035272945.1 Terriglobales bacterium | reverse complement strand
CGCCACCCGGTGTTCGATCCGCCGGCGATCTCCCAGCCGCTGGACCGGGGTGCAGCGGGCGTTCAGGTTCCCCAAATCTCCACCCCGGCCATGGCTCATCTGATGGTCCATTCCGGCAAGTATCATCCGGCCGGCATGCGGGGCCTTCAGCCCTATGTTCGGTCGGCGAGTTATCGCGCCTATGGCACGCCAGAATATCTCGCTTACTCCAATCAGGAGACCGTCCTAGTGGCCCAGGTGGAGGGAACGGAAGGCATCGCCAACCTCGAATCGATTTTGCAGGTCGAGGGCTGGGACGTAGCCTTCGTTGGGCCCTACGATCTCTCGCAGTCGTTGGGCATTCCCGCCCAGGTTACGCACCCGCGTGTGCAGGAGGCGATGGCTTCGGCAGTGCGCCTAGCTGCCAAGACGGGAAAACGTATCGGCACCTACTGCGACGATGCGGAGACGGCTATTCGGTATCGCGAGATTGGAGTCTCGTATCTTACGGTCAGCATCGATTCCTACTTCCTTCTTTCCGGCGCTCGCGCGGTGGTTACCAAGCTAAGGCCGTAGCGACCTTTCGGTTTGATTCCTGAAGCGCAGTCGGGCAGCGCCGTTGAAGGCCGGGGCAACCGTTCTAACTACGGCCGGATTTGGCGGGAAATCCCCGGATTTCCGCTTGACACATCCCGGTCACCCATCTAAATTTGGTGTTCCAGATAGTATTACACAATTCCATAATGAGGAACACACAAGAAGGCGGTTGAGCCGAGCAAGTTTGATCCTGTGAGGAAATGATGCCATTCAGGTTCGACTTTCAAGAGATGCAAGACTTCTTGCGGAGCATGAAAATCCCTCCTCGCGACGCCTACGATCTTCCCACTTCGTCCAAGCGCTTCCCCGACGACGCGGTCTACCGCAACGAAATCTCCAGCATCGAGCGGCCTTCGACTCTAAAAGCGATGCAGGAAGAGGCCAAGAAGCACAAAGTCAGAGTTCATCGCATCATTGCCGTGACTATGGGCGCTACGCTGCTCACCATGGAGGAGCTGGCAGAGATGGTGCGCATGGCGGATGGAGAAGGCACAGAGTTGGTCATCCTGCCAGGCCCGAGGGTGTTCTGGGATATCGGCAGAATGTCAACCACTTCGGAAGGGGCCTATAGCGGCATTCGGGTGCGGGGTTCCGACTATCTTGCCTATACCATTGCCGACATGATGCGGGCCATGGAAGCCGGAGTGCGAGGCTTTCTGGTGTGGGACGAGGGCCTGTTGATGGTGCTGGTCGAAATGCGCCGCCAGGGCAAGATTCCTCGCAATTGTTTTTTCAAGGTTTCGGTCTTCACCGGCCACGCCAATGCGGCGGGGGCCAAAGTAATTCAAAATCTCGGGGCGGATACGTTAAACCCGCTGCCCGATCTGACGCTACCCATGCTTGGATCGATCCGCCAGGCCATCGACATTCCGATGGACCTACACATCTCCATCTTCGACTCGCAAGGCGGCTGGTACCGTGTCTGGGAAGTTCCAGAAATTTGCCGCATCTGCGCGCCCTGTTATCTCAAGCAGGAGCCTGGTAAGTCCGTGGCTGATCTGTGCAAGCCGTGGAGCAGCGAGCAGAGCCTGGCTGATTTGGCCCGGCAAAAGGTTCGCAATGTGAAGATCATGGAAGAGCTGATCGAGCGACTTCATCCGGAGTTGTTGCAAGCCGGTTCGGAACGAGCCGAAAGCGTCGTCGCCAGGCCCTAGCATTGGTCGGAGTTCCCAACTGAACTGACTCGGTGAACAGTCGGTTTCAAGGCACTGCGCCATGAAAAACCTCTCCGTGTTTCTCATTCTTGCTGGGACAATTCTGTTCCCACCGGCGCTGGCTCAAGCGCAGGCGGGACCAGGGGGGCAGGAACGGCCGTTAGACGAACTGTTCGTGCTCCGAAATACCAAGACCGCCAGAATCTCCTCCTACGACCGCAGTGGCGGCAACCTGGATTTTGTGGTCATTGCTCCGGGAGAGACCAAGACGCTGGCCGAGATTCCAGGGGCGGGCATCATCCGTCGCTTTTATCTGGCTCCCTTCGCCCTCGATCGCATGCGTTATCGCAAGATGCTTCTCCGCATCTATTGGGACGGGCAAAAAGACCCTTGCGTCGAAGTCCCTTTCGGAGACTTTTTTGGATCGGGGCTTGGAACGCTACGCTACTTCCATTCCGTCGCCATGGACGTAAATCCGGGCTTTCGCGGCTGGGATTTCGATGCCATGGTTTCTTACCTGCCCATGCCCTTTGCCCACGGAGCGCGTATCACGCTGGAAAATGACGGAGCTGTTCCCGGGTTGCTGCTTTGGTACCACATCGACTATGAGCAGTACCCCGACGGTGGGCTGCCGCCGAATTCCGGCCGCTTTCACGCCCAGTGGCGCCGGGTGGCCAAGACACCGGTCAAGGCTGGGAGTCCCAAGAACTCCCAACTCGGCAACCTGAACGAGCCCAACCTCACGGGCGAGGATAACTTCGTCATTTTGGACGCCGAGGGCCACGGCAGTTACGTGGGTTTGTATCTCATTGTCGACAACATCGCGGGGGGCTGGTACGGAGAGGGAGACGACATGATCTTTGTCGATGGTGCTAAGTGGCCTCCTACTTATCCCGGCACCGGCCATGAAGAGGTTTTTAATTCCGGAGCCTGTCCGGACGGCGAATTCTGGGGGATGTACACGGGGTTCTATCTCATCGAAAACATGAATGGATCGTGGGGCGGAAAGAACCAGATGTATCGCTTCTACGTGAATGACCCGATACACTTCCAAAAATCCATCCGCGTAACCATCGAGCACGGCCACAACAACAATTTTGAAAATGACTATACGGCGACCGCCTTCTGGTATCAGCAGGACCCCCACAAGACGTTCCCCGTAATGGCGTCTGCGAAGGAGCGGCTGCCGGTATGGCCAGAGGGGGTCGCTCAGGCGATAGACAAGGAGACTGCGTTGCGCCGTCAAATCGCCGGCCCGATCTCGGACGGAACGGTTCACCTCGAAGCGCAAGACAATACCGAGTGGGAGAAGCTGGAAGCGGCAAGAAACAAGGAATTCCGTGCACTGCATTATCAGGACTTCATTCGCGACGTGAACGCGATGGAGGATATTCTGAAGAAATATCCCCAGAGCAAGCCCCAGTAGCCCTGAACTCGAAGCTTTGCAGCGGGCTGGGATACGGAAGAAACAGGAAACAACTATGGGCCAGGTATGTCAGAACTACATTGGCGGCAAGTGGGTGGATTGCCGCTCGAAAAAGACCTTCGGAAACATAAATCCCGCGAATACCGATGAGATCGTTTGCTATCACCAGGCCTCCAGCCCGGAGGATGTCGAGACGGCATGTGCGACTGCGCAATCCTCGCTTGCAAGCTGGGGCGGGTTACCGGCCCCGCGGCGCGGGGAATATCTGTTCAAGGCCGCTGAGATACTGGAAAGCCGCATTGACCAGCTCGGCGCGGACATGACTCGCGAGGAAGGAAAAACGCTTCCGGAAGCCAAGCTGGAGGTAAGGCGCGCCATCAACATATTTCGCTATTTCGGGGGCGAGGGCGCAAGGCAGTTTGCCTACCAGATTCCGTCGGAGCGGGAGAACGTGTTCTCTTACACTCTGCGCAAGCCTCTAGGAGTGGTAGCGCTGATTACTCCGTGGAATTTCCCCAGCGCGATTCCAGCCTGGAAAATGGCGCCCGCTCTGGTGGCGGGCAATACGGTAGTGATCAAGCCGGCCTCACAGGCGCCGCTGAGTTCGCTTCGTCTGGTCGAAGCTCTTCACCAGGCAGGCATTCCTGCGGGCGCAATTAATTATGTTTCCGGTAGCGGCTCTTCCCTGGGCGGTCCGCTCCTCGATAATCCCGCCGTCCGCGCCATTTCCTTCACCGGATCCTGCGAGGTAGGAGAGCAGGTTTACGAGAAAGCGACTCGCCGCAGAATTCGCGTCCAGCTGGAAATGGGCGGCAAGAATCCGACCGTGGTGCTGCGCGATGCTGATCTGGACTATGCTGCCGAAGTTGTCCTAAACGGAGCGTTTTTCTCCACCGGCCAGAAGTGCACCGCGACCAGCCGGGCGATTGTTGAAAAGGCAGTCTACGAACCGTTCATGGAGAAACTCATCGCCAAAACCCGGGCTCTGAAGGTGGGGAATGGTCTGGAACCGGGCGTTCAGATGGGCCCGGCAGTGGATGCGGGTCAGCTTGAAACCGATCTGAAATACATCCAGATCGCCAGGCAGGAGGGAGCAAAACTGGTGTGTGGCGGGAACCGATTGACCGGCGGTGCCTACGACAAGGGATACTTCGTCGAGCCCACGATTTTCACCGAGGTCACGCCTGCGATGCGCATCGCCCAGGAAGAAGTGTTTGGCCCGGTTCTCGCAGTCATGATCGCCAATGACTTTGAGGACGCGATGCGGCTTGCCAACTGCGTGAGGTTTGGACTTTCGGCGTCGGTCGTCTCGCGCGACCTTACCCGTGTCCACCAGTTCATTAACCGGATTGAGGCCGGGCTCATCACGGTAAATTTGCCCACCGCCGGAGTTGAATATCAGCTGCCCTTCGGCGGGACCAAGGAATCCAGCTTTGGCATGCGCGAGCAGGGACCGCTGGCGCTCGATTTCTATACCGAAAGCCGCACCGTCTATCTCAAGTACACGCAGTAAGAATTCATCTGTCCTGGTGAGGGTTTCCCTTGGCGCCGATCAAGCTCGAGGATGTCGCGATCATAGGACGGCCAGAGCGTGATAACGTCGCCGTGGTCGCGGTTGACTTCCTGGACAAAGGCGCCCAACTTCAGCACGGCACCGAATGCATCACGATGCGCGCCCGTGCTCTGCGCGGCCAGAGTTTTGCCACCCGGCGGCTCAAGCAGGGGCAGGCCTTCATCACCCTGGGAGATCCCTTCGGCATGGCTTCGCGACCGGTGCGGCCCGGCGATCCCATTGAGCAGGACAATCTGGACCGCGGCCTGCCCAAGCTGCGGCCTGTCTATCGCGAGAATCCGTCCGCGGAACTTGACCCTGCACTATCCTCGCGCACCTTCGACGCCTACGTCCGAGAGGACGGCGGCGTAGGTACCAGAAACTTCGTGGCTGTGGTGACCGCCGGCATGTGTTCCTCCACGGAGGCCCGCGAGATCGTATTTCGGGCCATGAAGGAGATCTACACCCGCGACAAATATCCGAATGTAGATGCGGTTGTCGCGGTAGTGCAGGAATCCGGCTGCGGTCTGCCGGACGGCGGCGGTGTGGACATCCTGAATCAGCTCCTGGTCAACACCCTGCGCCATCCCAATCTGGCCGCCGCGATTTACCTGGACCTCGGTTGCGGCAAGACCTGCGTGGAGTGCTCGGTACCGATCTTTCAGCAGCATATTCGCAACTACAACCAGCGCGTTGTGAATATGACCGTGCAGCAGTTCGGGGGAAGCCGCAGAACGATCACCAAGGGGTTGGAAGTGGTCGAAGGGTTGCTTGCTTATGCCAACCGGTTCTCGCGCCAACCTGTGCCCCTTTCCCATCTGGCCGTCGGCACGAAGTGCGGTGGGTCGGACCGTTGGTCCGGTCTGACTGCGAATGCGGCGGTGGGTGTGGCGGCGGACATGTTTGTCAAAGCCGGGGGCGCCGTATTCTTGCCCGAAATTCCCGAGCTGCAGGGTGCTGCCATGATTGATCTGGCGCGGCGCGCCCGCACCCCGGAAGTGGGCCGCAAACTCATGGCGTCGCTCAAGCGCTATCGAAAGTATGTCGAGATGTTCGGGCAGGACTTCCGCGACAATCCAACCCCCGGGAACAAGAAGGGTGGCTTATACAACATCTATGTGAAGTCCACCGGCGCCAAAGCCAAGGGCGGCACGACCACCGTGGAAGGACTCTTGGAGTACGGGGAGTGGCTGGGCAAACGCAAAGGGCTGTACGTGCTTTACACGCCGGGATACGATCAAATCTCGACTCCGGCCCTCTTTCTCAGCGGAGCCCAGATCGCGCTCTTCACCACGGGCCGCGGCACCGGCATCGGGTGTGCTCTCGGACCTGTGGTTAAGATCAGTTCGAACAGCATCGTGGGCACGACGAACGATGACATCGACATCAACGCCGGGACCATTCTCGACCGCACCGCGACGGTTGAGGAAGTCGGCCGCAGGATTTTTGAGGAGACCATCGAAGTAGCTTCCGGCCGATCGCAGGTGCGGGCCGAGCAGTCCGGCATACACACTGAGTTCAAAGTGTGGGAAAACTTGTGGCCAGCACTGTGACGGCACTTCAGCCGAGGTCCATTCGCCTGCTTTGGTTAGTCCTCCTACTTTCTACCGCGGCAACGGCACAACCCGCTTCCCAATCAGGCGGCACTCAGACCGGTCAAAACGTCGCCTCCTGAGATTCCTCGAATCAGGAAGGCCGTCCGCCGCTTGCGCCTTGGTCCGAAGCTTCGGCGATCGGGAAGTCACTCTACTCGAGACAATGTGCAAGGTGCCATGAACCGGGAACGTTACCTCTGCTCAATCGGTCGGTTCTGGGAAGAATGTCGGCAGAATACATCGTGGCAGGCGCTCACCACTGGAATGATGCGTAAAGCAAGGGGCTGGCCTGAATGCGGGTGAGCAAGAAGCCGTTGCCAAATATCTGACCGGCAAATCTGTCCTCAGGACGGATGTCATTCAGAATAGCCCGGGAAGATGCTCGGCAGCACCCCCCCGCCTCGTTCGAAGAAGCGACATGGATGGATGGGGAATTGATCTGCAAAACAGCCGGTTTCAGCAGGCAGCGGATGGTGGGCTGACCGCCGAGCAGGTCCCCAAACTGAAATTGAAGTGGGCCTTCGGCTACCCGGGGCTGTTTGCCGCTGATTCGCAGCCAGTAGTCAAAGGAGGCCGCGTTTTCGTGGGCGGGCCCTTCGGGCAGTTGTATTCGCGTCGACGCCAAGACTGGCTGTAGGTATTGGGTATTTCAGGCTCTGGGTGGGTACGCGGCGCGGTCAAAGTCAGCCCGGACGGAATCGTATATTTCGGCGACACGCGGGCCTACGTCTACGCGCTCAACGGCGTTACCGGAAGCCTGACCTGGAAGCGGCAGGCTGGCGCGAGTGACATCTTCGGTCAAGCTTTACAAGGGGCACTTGTATTTCGGTGTTGCCTCGCGTGAAGAATGGTTGTCTGCCAGCCTGGAATATGAGTGCTGCTCATTCCGCGGCAGTGTCGTATCCCGGAACGCGAAAACGGGCGAACCAGTCTGGAAGACGTTCATGATTTCCAGTGAGCCGAAGCCCACACGCAAGAACAGCATGGACACGCAACTGGTTGGAGCCGCGGGAGCGGCGTGTGGGGTTCGCCGACCATTGATGAGAAGCGGCAAGTGCTCTAGGTTGGCACCGGAGACGACTACTCCGAGCCTGCTACCGACCACAGCGGCAGCATCGTTGCCCTCAACCTGCAAACCGGCGCCATCGTGTGGTCCCCCGACACCCCGCGTTCCCCAAACCGTCACCGCGTCTCGCCAAGGGACGTTCGAAAGGCTTGAGCTGTGTGAGTTGGAAACTCTCCCGCACAGTTCTTAGCGGACGGGACAGGAGCAATCCTGTCCTGTCACTCGGTACTTTTGCGCAGGGTTCTGAGACGGCGTGAGACTGCTTAGATTCAGAATTTTTCGCCTTGCCCAGCGGCTCCTCTCGTTATTACAATAGTAATAACAGATTGGAGGCCCGCGGTGGTCGAACTGAAGGTACGCAAATTCGGCAATTCCCTAGGCGTTGTCCTGCCGAAAGAGGTCATCAACCGTCTCCATACGGGTGATGGAGAGCCGCTGTTCCTGATCGAAGCTCCGGACGGTGGCTATCGGCTCACGCCTTACGATCCTCTCTTCGAGAAGAAAATGGCAAAGGCCGACAACATCATGAGGCGGTACCGCAATACGCTACACGTGCTCGCCAAGTGAGGGAACCGGTTTGGATAGAGGAGCGGGATGCTCTGGCGATTCACGACCGTCTGCTCGCGCTGCATGGCGGTGCAGAGGGATTACGGGACCACACCTTGCTAAAATCTGCGCTGGCCAGGCCCCTGCAACACTTCGCTTATGCTGAGTCTCCGAACATATTCGAGATGGCGGCCGCGTATACCGGAAGAATCATACGTAACCATCCATTTGCAGATGGGAACAAGCGTACAGGATTTGTCGTGGGAATCCTATTCCTTGAAGTAAACGGGTACAGGTTCGATGCTAGCCAGCAGGAGGCGGCTCGGGCGGTTCTGGAGTTGGCAAGCGGCAACCTCGATGAAGCGGGCTATACAGCTTTTCTTCGCGCCAATTGTTCGCCGCGCAAAAAATGAACGGCTCCGTTTGATCACCGGGCGCGGCGCCTGAACTCTGGCCCAAAAGTGAACGATGGGTGTGCCTGCAAGTTCTGAAAATTATTGGTCGGCCTGGCAGGCGATTTTCGAACTTGGATTCAGCATGGCTGTGAAATCAGAGACCTTGTAGCAGTGCTTGGGGATTTACCTCGACCGGCCACCGCCAAGGTGCATTTAGAGTAGACCTATGAAACGACCATTTACCGGCAATTCGTTTACCTCCGGCAGTCTTCCCCCGAACAGCACCTGGTGCGGCAGCAGCCAGGCAAACCTCTTTCGGCCGACAAAATACCTTGTAGATATGGCATAACACTCCATATTTGCAAGGATGATTGATGCTGATTGAGCGCCCGGATCTATAAGCAACTTATTGGGTCAATCGACAGCAATCCCGCGGTTGCATTGCTCGGGCCACGGCAGGCCGGAAAAACGACCCTTGCCCTTGAAATTGCCTCAACGCGCATTTCGATCACAAAGCTCTCCCAGCTCTGGCCCGCGACTGGATGCCCAAGCAACTGCTCCTTTGTTTGTAACGCCGAGAAGCGCATGCGTCAGGCCGCTGTCGCGGACCTTTCGACCTGATCATCCGATCATCCAGAGGTCCCCCATGAGCAGCGTGAGACCCCCCAGAGGATTGGTCGGGGGAGAGAGGATTTGAACCTCCAACCCCCTGGTCCCGAACCATCAGAGTCAAAATTTCAAGTGCTTCATTTGGTGTCGCTTAGGGAGTAGCTCGCCATTCTTTCTCTCCTTACAGTTGTACCGAACTTGTACCGAGAATCGCTGAATCGCTATAGCGCTCTCGAGCCAGGCACCGGTAACAATCCCGACTTGGGTAGAAGCTCGCTTTTCTGGATTGCGCCAGGCCTCGGACAACATCGATGGAGACACGATGAGACGGCTCACTTGCTTCCGAGGGCAAAAGCATCAATCAGGAGGCGCTTAGCCGCTCGTTTTCCCTGCGAGTCTGCCGCAGAATTGGCAGATCAGAGCCACCACCTTTCCAGAAATCGTTTTTAAGTGATTGCCTTTGAGCTTGTTGCGAGCCCCTTGTTGATAGCTGTTGTCCTTAATTGAGGCAGTTGGAGACTTTGACAGCCTCAAAATTGGCTCCTACAGTCAGATTCCCTCATTTCGATTTCTCGCTTAACATGGTATGTGGTTTCGAAGTAATCACAGACCTGCCAACTGGAGTGCCCATGGGTGCCACAACCAAACTGACGTATGAAGATTACGAAAAGTTGCCGGAGCGAGAGGGAATTATCTATGAACTCGACGAAGGGGAGCTTTTGATGGAACCATCCCCCGCCCTGAGACACAACCTGATCCGACAACGCGTCGCCATGGAATTGACGCAGTTTATTCGACACCATCACCTTGGCGCTGTGGTTGAAGAAATGGATTTCCGGCTCGGCCTTGACACGGTCAGAAATCCCGACGTGGCGTTTATTACTGCAGATCATCTTAAGAATATCGATCCAGATCTCTCGCCAGTGGAAGGTGCTCCCGCCCTGGCGGTCGAAGTTATTTCCCCGAGCAATCTCGCGCAAGATACGGTTAAGAAGGTGCGTCAATATCTGGCCGCGGGTTGCCGTGCAGTTTGGCTGATTTATCCAAGTTTGCGGTTGGTGGAGATACACGACGCGGCCGGCGTCCGCAGCTTAACGGAGCAAGAATCTCTCGATGAAGATAAGCCATTTGCTGGTCACAAATTCTCACTTTCACTTGCAGTCCTCTTCGAAACCGATCTCCAAAAGTGAGAACGGAGCTCAGACCCAATTCAGGTCACGTCACTTTTGAGCTGACGGCTTTTTCTTTAGCTACTTCTCATCAACCGTGGTTGTTCAGGCCCCGAGAGACTTGGCGGCGAGGAATCGGTTGCATGGTCCTTGCGATATGCCATGCTCCCACCCTTCCTGACTTGTATTGGTCCCCACTCATCGAGGGGGGAATTCATCCTCGCCAAGGGAGCGCAAGGTATCAGCAAGAGGTCGACCTTTTCGTGGTAATCGGGATCCGGGCTTGTAAACACCCGTCGCGCCTTTCTCCATCTGTATGAGAGCCCGCCAGCGTTTCTTTCTTGTTTAAGGTTCGGCCGGGCACTCAGATGGATTCCCAGTCGCAAGAGCGCACTTGTTTCAGGTTTCAAATGCTCCTTCATTCGTGGCGTGCCCAGCAGCTTGTGAACGCGCTCCGCTGGGCAGGCATTATGCTTTCGGAGGACCTGGAGCAATTCAATGGTCACGCCCGGCTCACATTCAAGCAGGCTGCGTCGCAGCGAATTCAGGTCATATTTTTCGTCTGGATTCCAGATCGCACCGTGAGCAAGCAGCTCGCGCACACAGTCGAGAGATCTCGAAACGTCGCACTTAGACTTCAGTCGCTTGCTGCGATAGGGGTCGAACCCTGCAAAACTCAAGTCCCGCAGCACGGCATCTAGCGCGGATGATCCGCCCATTGAGTTTATCGTTTGGATTTGCTCCGATTTCCAGCAAGTACACCAACGTAGGCTTGCGGGGCCAGAATGCAGCGCGGTGGAGGAGTTCGGAGAAGTTGTCGCGGCTTGGGTCTGGTTTCCGCCTTTTCAACACGTCGGTGCTTTCCGAACTCTCACATGATTTTAGAAATTCGTCAATATCCAAAAGTGGTGGCCAATCTCCGGTTTGCCGGCAATCCACGGTGTACGCACAACGCGTCCCTGTTGATATTCAACAACCTGAAAGTTTGAAAGCAGGAGGGCTCATGTTCGCATTCCGCGAGCCCTCGTTAACGACAGAGGCTAGAAGTGAAAACCGAGCTCGACCGTGTAGGTCCGTGGCGTCAAGAAGTGTGTTCCGCTGAAGGTGGACAAAAAGTTATAAAGCGCAACTTTGTTCGTTACGTTGATCGCTGTCAAGCGAAGGCTCCACTTGTACTTGTCACCGCGAAAAATGTTGTCATCTCCCACTGCGATGTCGAACAAATGGCGAGATGCAATACGCGGAGGGTTGTGATCATCGTTCTCCGTTCCAGGTGCCGGAATCGTGACTCGCGTGGAACCATATTGCGATGGCGCGCAAGTCGTGAGAGGCGTAGTCAATGTCGGGAACACATTGCCACAAAAGAGTCCGGCCTGCATCTGCTGGTCTGCCGTCAGCCCGGTCAGATCGACAGGCGTAGTCGGGTCTAAGGCAAACGGAACCGCACCCGCCACCAGGCCGCTATCATACCGCCAGTTGAATCCGATCCATGGGCCTGTCTTCCAAGGCTGATACTGGAGATGGGTCGTTTGATTGAATTTCTCGTCATGATCGATGCGGAAAACTCCTGATGGCGCAGAAGGAGTCGCTCCGGCGCCGCTGACCTGGGGGAGAAAGAATCGCGCCGAGACGGTTGAGAAGACCATGAGCGCTGAAAAGCCATGAAGGTCTGGCACACTGACGCGCCCGGCGAAACCGGGAATCTTGGATCTGTCCCAGGCGATCGGGACGAAGATCGGCGTGTTCCCAAGAATGCTGAAGTCGTAAGCATTGTGGGTGTATTTCCAGATGTACTCTCCCGAAAAGACCACATATTTCCCGAAAGCTTGCTGCAAACCGGCGTGGAACTCGTTGCGCCAACCGGGGGCGAGGGGAGTCCCGTTTGACGCTGTACATCCGAGCAGCGGGTTCAAAACAGGGCTGTCGCATCCCACGCTTGCGACGATCAGGTTCTCGTTGAATGGCGTTTCCAGCACTCTCGCATACGAGACGCGGAGGACGGTGCTGCTCCGCTTGATGTTATAGGCAAGGCCGAGGCGAGGCTCGGCTTCTTTGTGCGTAGTCAAACCGTTGTAGAAGTCTCCTCGCACACCGACATTGAAAGACCAGTTTCCTTTTGTAATCTGATCTTGAATGTATAGCGCGAGCTGCTTCACGTCCGTGTGGCCGCGAAAACTAAACAGCCCTCCTCCACGTGTCAGGTCAAATGGAAGTAGATTCGAGCAGGGAGAGTCTGAGGCAACCCCATTCACAAAGCATGGATTGCCGTTCTCGTCCGTTAGCGACGGAATCAGCCCATTGTCCACAATCCCTAAATTGTCGTTCTCTTTGAGGAATGTCTGTTGGTACGTGGCCCCCAGCTTGATATTGTGGATGCCCTTCACATAGGACAGCGATGTCCTTAGACCCGCATTCGTCAGCGTTCGATCCTGAGCAACCGACTCCTGCTGGATAGGCGATAGGTCGTCGAACAGATTTCGGCTTGGATAGTAATTGTATTGATCGTGCCGGACAAAGCCGCCGAACGTGAAGACCGCGTTGGTGCTGAGCAATAGCGTCCAGGATGGTGCAATGTTGAAGGTTCTAATCTGGGACCTCTGGTCCGTGGGGCTAAGTGGGTTGCCAGCGGGATCGGTTTGGCCGGTGTGCAGAACGTTGTCGAAGCTGTTTGGATTTTGGAACCACGACCTTGTGAAGCCCAGATTTAGCTGGATCGAGTCCGCTTTCGACAGCTGATAGTCGCCTCTGTCAAAGATATTTTCTTCATTGCCCTTCGCGTGGATAACGGTGAACTCCGGCGGGTCGAGGAATCGTCCCGTATTCAAACCGCTTGCCGAGACGAAGTTGCCCCACTTCGGGCCGCCATAGCCGACGTTGATGCCGACCGTCGATGTCCCGAAACTGCCATAGCTGGTTGTGACGCTGCCGGTCGGTGTCGTGAGGCCCTGACCTGAACGTGTGGTGGCGTTAATCACTACACTCGTCTTTTCACCGAACTCAGCTGGGGGCGCACCTGCGATGACCTCCATCGATGCAATTGAATCGAGGGGAATCTGGTTGGAAAAGACCTTGCTTTGCTGGTCTGTGATCGGCTGCCCGTCAACCATGAAGGAATTCTCCGCATGGTCTCCCATTCCATGGAAGAGGCCGTTTGAATCTGCAGCAATTCCTGGAGAAGACAAAGTTACGAGCGAACTTAACGATGACGACTGGCTTTCCAGCGGCAGCTTGTCGAACAGGCCGCGATCCACGTCCGTGTGAAACGTAGACGTGGTCTCAATGAGATCTCCACCGTTTGCTTCCACTGTGACACTTTCCGCCGAACCTCCCACCTTCAGGGCGATGTTGAGATTCACGGGAACAGTCGAACGGACATCAACATCTCCAGAGTACGGCGCAAAACCTTGGCCGGTAACCGTCACGTGATAAGGATTGAATGGGACGTTTGGGACGACGAATTTTCCAGCGGCATCGGTGAGTGTATTTCGAGAAAAGCCACTAACCGGATTACGGACTTCGACGGTTGCGTTGGTCACTACTGCCCCGGATGGATCAACTACGGTGCCCGCAATCGACGAAGAGTTACCGGACTGAGCATGAGCGCCAAGAGATAGCGCCAGAAGAATCGTGGATAGAAAAGCCGCGGAACGCGACTTCACGTATGAAGCCAGCATAAATTCCTCCCGAAGAAATGGAAAACGATTCCGAACGACAGATCGATCTTCGGAACAGCTAGATTGCGGGAGGTGGGCGAACGCTGAGCGCGAATGCCACGAAGCTTTGTGCGGCAAAAACAGGCTCTGGTAGGAAAGTAGATATGGGAGTGAACTTCGCCTTCAGCAGGCTGGCAGTGGCTTTAGGAGCCGCAGAATGGGCTGCCACACAGATCGTACATTTGGCCGCTTCGGTACCATTGGAGTGATGATGCGCGGCGACAGCAATTGCCGACCAGAACGTCAGCAACAAGCACGCCACCGCCACGTATTTCACAATTGACCGCACGTTGCTTCCCCACGAAGGCGTTCTCTGAAATCTACACCGAAACAAAGCCCTAATGCAATGAGAGCATTTGCAGCCCGCACAACTCAAATTTCACTGAGGTCTAAGCACCTAGATTACGACCGGTCGGCTCATCTTAGCCACCGAATACTCTTGCTGGGTGGATGACGCTAGTGTTTTGTCGGAAGCGCGCGCTCGAGAATGAGTGCGTGTGGCGATAATGCTCTGCGCGCTTTCGATAAAACCGTTAGAAGGAAGCCGCTCGCGGGGTGCGGCGGACGCGGGGTGCTATGGGACTTGAATCGATTTCGGCTTGGAAGTCATTGTAATAAGAGGAGTTGCGCGAAAACCCCGTTATTGATGCTCATCGATATATTGCTTCTCGCATCCAGCGAGGTCATCCTAGCGCCGGAGGGTCAGTCGGTCAAGACCACAGACACTTGCGGCTTATACACGCGGTAGCGTCCGCCGCGCGAGCGGCTTCGTTCTAACAAGCAACCCGGAAATCAGAAAACTGAATCGCCTCGGCTTCT
>DATEPX010000393.1:0-3278 GCA_035272945.1 Terriglobales bacterium | reverse complement strand
AAGCTTCGCCAGCGAGACCACCTCAGCCGCGATTTCTTCCTCTGGCCGCTTCACCCGCTTGGCGATGTGCTCGACAATGTGCCGATAGTGATCACGCGTCCCAAACGTCATCGACGCGTAGTGACCACTTGGATCCTGGCGAAGGAGCTGCTCCGTTGCGCTCTGCGACTCGACAAAGTCCTTCCAGTCCAGCCGCGAAATTGTCCTCAGGCTGGTGATGCTGTTCGCAACGGTGACCTGCGTCAGCGCAACGCGACGATTGGACCTCGTTGCCGCTTCTTCAGCGCTCGGACCATCCTCGGCGATCCACTGCTCGAGCCAGATCAGCGGAGTGAAGTTCGTCTGGTAGGAACGAACCTGTTGTAGGAATCGAGCCACCCACGTCGGTGTGAACGGCGGATGATCGTCGACGAACGCGGCGAGCGCTGCCGCCAGCGCCTGCTGCGATTCTTCGCTCGCTTCGCGCAGTCGCGTCGCGGCCCGGTCCGCCGATTCGACTTCCTGCAGACGGGCCGCGACACGCAGCGCCATTCTGCGAATGTTTTCGACGAGGCCCAGACGAAGCATCGTCGGGATCGCCCACAACTCGCCCATTCGCAGCGGCGTTACCGTTTGATATTCGCGAACGAATAGCGTGATGTTGTCGAGATCGAGGTGACCTTCGGTGTGGGCAATCAGCTCGATGGCGACTTCGTAAGCACGCGGATATCCGGTGAGAGCTCCTGTCGAGAGCTTGGGTAGCTCGTCGTAGTAGCTCTTGGGAAGGCTCGTCCGGATTTCTCTGATGTGCTCCTGGACGATATAGAAATTGTCGAGCAGCCAGTCGCCCGCCGGACTGATGTCGAGTCCGCTCTCTGCGCCTCTGTTCAACTCCTGATAAACGCGATCGAGGACCGCCTTCGTATCCTCGAGGCGGAGTAGCAACGGACCCGACCCACGCTGCTTCTGTGCAGGTAAGAGGTGGTGCCCGCGCGCTACCGCGCGCGCACGCTCACCAAGTCGCTCGAGACCGAGTACCTCACCGCGTATCGGACCGACTAATTCTTCGCCGGCGCCGTTTCGGGACCGGCCGAACAGACGACTGAAGATTGTTGTTGGAGCCTTGGGCGGGATCGCTGTTGCCACGTCACGTACTCAACGCCAAAGATGTGCCGCCCGCAGAGAGGGCTGCGACCGCAAAATATCCCCTTTTAGCTAGTCGGCGTAATAAGCCTGAATACAGAGCGTAACCAGATTCTGCCGCACGCGTTCGTGTTGCTCCGCATTCTGGGGACGTAGAGACTCGGCGACAGAGTTCCAGAGTTGCTTGAAGATAACGAGCAGTTCCTCTGGTCTAATGTTATTCTGGCGCGCCTCGGCCGCGACTCTCTTGAGGAGTCGGGCTAGTTCCGGGGTCGGGCCGTTTGGCTGTTTCATCTGCTCCGTAAGCGCTGAGCGCAACTCCTTTATTGTGCTTTGAGACAGTTGACTCACGGGCAGTTGGAGCAAATTGTTTCCACGCCCTCTCTCCAGCGTGGAAAGAGTGGACATTTGTTCCCATGAATATCTAAGGCGTCCGCTGGATACGCCAGTCGAGCCGAAATCTCCACCAAAGAGGGCTGGAAGGTCCGCAAGTTGCCGGCTAAATGCGTCCCTATACGGTCGGGCGGCGTTGGGCAATGTGTTGATTTTCGCGCGCGAAGAAGTAGTCGCAGCGTTGCTGGGTTTGATGGTCGAGGTTTCAGGGTTTCAGCCCAGGTTTGTGGGAGACGACGAATCGGTTGAGGACGCGATCAGCAATAAGCGGCCAGAGGCAGTTCTTATCGATTGCGACCACCCCGAATTCAGCGACGATCTCATCGAGCTAATCAGGCGTTCCGGGGCACGACCCATACTCTTCAGTCCTTTCCGAAATCAACCGGAAGTGACCCGCCTTGCGGCTCGCCACGGAACACAAGCATTCACACTTCCAACCGAGCCCCAGGCGTTTGCCGAGATTCTCAACGGCTGATTCCGACAGCTTAGCGGACCCTGATTCCCCCCATTAGCCGAAACAATGTTACATCGGCGGGAACCGAGTAGACCTGGGCGCCAAGATCCAAGATCCGGCGAAATACGCCGGTGACGCCTCCAGAGAGTGCGAGGCGTGTGATCGGGTTCTCCAGTTCTACCTGTGTGTTGTCGACACTCCCGCCTATGCTGGTGAATCCGACTTGAAAATGCGGATCGATTCTATTCGCGCCCACGCCACCGTAGAACGAAAACGGTCCGTCTCCCGGAGCAAAGCCGGCTGCGATGTCACCGCCGAACATATTCGGATGGAAAGTATCCTTTGATGGACTCGTTCCATAACACGGACTCGATGGCGACGTTTGCTGGAGCTCCGACCTGGGGCACGTGATCGCTCCCTTTACGTTTCCGAAGGTCCCGTGGATACGCAACATCAAAGTCGTGCCACGCGCCGGCCCAATCGCGTAACGATGCGCCTGTGAAACGGAGAAGCTGAAAAGGTTCGGCGTGGCACGCGCAATCGTCACCGGAGGGAGATACGCAGCCTCCAGTGCCAAGCCGAAGGGACCACCGACTGTGATTCGGGGTCGTCCAAAGACCTGTGATAGCGATGTGTGCTCACTTTTCTGCGTGAAGCACGCCCCGGTTTGTTCGATCGCTGGGTTAGGCTTGGGGATGTACTCGCCTTCACCACCGATCCGGATGCTGGCAGGCGGGATTACTTCGGGCGCACCAGCCATGGTGAAGACAATCGGCGCAGTGTAGAACGCAAGCAGCTTTCCTTCATTGCTATCGCTCTTGACCTTACATTGGGCCGCTGCTTCACCAAATCCCGTGCAGACCAACAACCCCAACAACAGACCTCGTCGCATTAACACTCCTGTTACTTGCAAGCCAATTGTGAAACGTCGACTAAGGTAGAGCAGGTGACGACAGCTGAGCGACCGTTGTTCGGCAAGCGCAGTGATTCCCACTGTCAGTGTATGCTCGCCAGGGGCGAGCGCGTTTTTCTGAAGTTCAACTGTCAAAGTGATCACCGCGTTCCAGGTGTGCGTGCGTAAGTGCGCCGCATGCACTCCGAGTAGAACCCTGGATGCTCCCCATAAGCGCTCCAGCTTTTGTTGACGCGCATAATTTCCTCATCGTAGGCAGTGAATATTGCCGTTTTCAAACGCGCTTGTTCACTCGATCGGTTATCAGCTCGTGTCGCCAGTGCATACCCGACGTAGTACCGGACGACGAAATTACGCTGCCGTCTGAGCTCTTCTATCAATCGGCCCGTCATTCGA
>DATEPX010000392.1:0-16920 GCA_035272945.1 Terriglobales bacterium | reverse complement strand
CCCAAAACTGCCCGTGCCGTGGATCTGATGGTGGATGCGCCTACACCGGTCAGTGAAGCGCAATTGAGAGAGTTGGGCATCCAGGTCAAGAAGAACTAGCTAGCCACGGATTTTACGGATAGCTCTAGGGTTGATCTGTTCTAATCCGGGCCAATCCGTGGCGGCCTTTGCCTTCCTTGTCTTCATCTGCGAAACTGGCCACTAGCCACTGATCACTGACCGCTATGGCTAGAATTCACGTTCTCTCGGAAGCTGTTGCCAACAAGATCGCAGCCGGGGAAATCGTCGAGCGTCCCGCGTCTGTGGTCAAGGAACTTCTGGAAAACGCGCTGGATGCCGGTTCTACACGCATCAAGGTCCAGGTCGAAGCCGGCGGCAAAAAGCTAATCCAGATTACCGACAACGGCTGCGGCATGGTTCGCGACGACGCTCTCCTTGCTTTCGAGCGCCATGCAACTTCGAAAATCAAAAACGCCGAAGATTTGCTGAGCGTGGCTACGCTTGGGTTCCGCGGAGAAGCGCTGCCTTCCATCGCCTCAGTTTCGCGGCTTCGCCTGGAAACTCGTGCTGCAGATGACGCTGCGGGAACCGTGGTCGAGATTAATGGCGGAAAGATTTTCAAAGTTGAAGAAGCTGGGTTGCCTTTGGGCACGTCGATCACCGTTCGTGAACTTTTTTTCAATACGCCGGCGCGTAAGAAATTTCTGAAGGCCGAATCCACGGAGCTTTCGCACATCGCTTCGCTGGTCACGCATTACGCACTGGCCCATCCTGACAAGCACTTCGAGCTACACTCGGCGACCAATGCCATGCTGATTGCCGCTCCGGTGTCTAGCCACAGCGAGCGCGTTTACCAGGTATTTGGCAAAGACACTCTCGACCAGCTTCTGCCGGTCACCGCCGCAATCCCGCTGGAGCGCATCGGCCTGCCACAACCGCCACCGTGGAAGCGCCAGGAACTGGAAGGCGAGGAGCCGCCTACGCCGGGCGAACTCCGTCTCCACGGATTCGTCTCCAAGCCTGAGGTCCAGAAACTGAACCGCAATTCGATTTTCGTGTTCGTAAACGGACGGCTCATTCGCGATCGGCTCATCCAGCATGCTCTGATCGAGTCTTATCGCAACATTCTTCCCGCGACTGTCTTCCCAGTAGTGTTGCTGTTTCTGGAGATGCCGAGCGCTGAGGTTGATGTCAACGTCCATCCCTCGAAAACCGAAGTCCGCTTTCGTCAGCCCACGGTGATTCACGATTTCGTGCGGGATTCGGTGCGCGCCGCCCTGATGAAGGCACGTCCGGTTCCACAGTTCATGACGGAAATCAACGCACGTCCCACGGCGACTCCCGGTTTCAGCCCAGGATCGCGAGTTCCCGGTCCGACCCAGCCCTGGCCTGCCCTCTACGAGTCCGCGCCCGGCGAAGGATTCGCGCTGACTGCTCCTTTCCCGCAGCCCACGACTGAGCGCTTCCGCTTTGAAGGCGGAATCGCGGTGGAAGCCAACGCCGCCGTCTCGTTGGCTCGCGCCCCGCAGCCGATCCCCGACGACGGCTGCAGCCCGCCCATCCCCGACGAGCCCGAAGGAGGTTCACTGGCGCCGTCGTTGAGCTCACTTAAGGCGCTTGGCCAGATTCGGAATTCCTTTATTCTGGCGGTCAATGGTGATGGCCTGTGGATAATCGATCAGCACGTGGCGCACGAACGCGTGCTGTTCGAAAAAGTTCTGAAACAGCGATCCGCGCAGAAAGTTGAGAGCCAGCGTCTGTTGATGCCCTTCGTGATCGAACTCACTCCCGGCCAGCAAGCCGTCTTCACAGAGATTTCTGATGAGCTTCATCTCAATGGTTTCGAAGCCGAACCCTTCGGGACACGGACTATTGCAGTAAAAATCGCTCCCGCCGGCCTGCATGCCTCTCAGATCGAGCACATGCTGCATGAACTGCTCGACCAGTTCTCCCGTGAGGAGCAGAACCTGAACCTGGAGATGGTTCGCACCCGCATCGCCGCCTCAATCGCTTGCCATGCCGCCATCAAGGTCAACATGCCCCTGGAGCAGAACAAAATGGAATGGCTGCTGGCGGAGCTGGCCGAAACCGAGTGTCCCATGACCTGTCCCCACGGCAGGCCGGTGGTTCTGCGCTATTCGATGAAAGATATTCAGCGGGCGTTCAAGAGGATTTAGAAGCACTTGGCACTTGGCATTTAGCACTTGGCCCCTCAGTTTTGTGGTGACTCCGCAAGTAGTTTTAGGGGCTAAATGTAGAGTTCTGCACAATGCGCTGTGTTTAAATCAAGTACATGACCGATTCCGAACTCCGGCAAGCCCGGGCTCACAAGTGGCATCTCGACGGTCGACCTGTCCGCACCCTCGATGAGGCCCGCGAGTTCATCGAGTCGGTGGGCGTCTGCCTGATGTACCCATTACGCCCGCCGGTCCTGGTGCCGACCTTCATTGGAGCTTGGGTTGGAGCTGACGCCCACCTGCCCAGTTGGCAGCACGCCTTTGCCGATCCGCGTGCCCGGCAAGCCACTGAGCTGATGGTCAGGTTATTACGCGATAAAGCCGCCTATGAGGCCAACCTGTTCGACGAAAACAACAATTTCCTGGTAGCTGGGTCGGTATTCCCCTACTTCTATGCTCTCGTCGGGGAGCGCAATCCCAAGCAGCCGCCGAAGCCGGGTCCACGCTCGGAGTATTCACAGCTGGCTGCTGATGCCGCTGAGATCATCCGTCGCGAAGGGCCAATTTCCAAAGCAAAGCTGCGCGAGAAGCTGGGCGGCGACCTATCTTTGGCTGCGCTTGATCGTGCCCTGGGTGAGTTGTGGTCACGGCTGCGCATTACTCGGGTGGACTACCACCCCAATGAGGGCTCTTCTTGGGATGTGCTCTACCGCTGGTCTCCGGATACGGTGCGGGAAGGTATCAGCCTTTCCATTGGCGAAGCTCTTTCCGCCTTGGTCACGAAATATCTCGACTGCGTAATCGCCGCCGAGCCGGCTGAGATTGAGACTTTTTTCTCCCATGTCGTGCCGCGCTCCCGGGTGAGAGAAGGGATAAATGCGCTGCTCGCGGCCCGCGAGCTGACCTTCGTGCACGTGGGAAATTGCTCATTGATCCAAGTCACCCCACCCAAAGCCGCAAGCACGCGCGAAAGCCGCAATATCAGCACCGTTCGGCCCCGATAACATAGGCGAAACCAGGCGCGTGACGGGGCTTTTCCGCCACCGCGTGTAGAATCAATGCAGCTCGATGACCGATTCCCGAGGGCGCAAACTGATCATTGCCATTGACGGTCCCGCTGGGGCCGGCAAAAGCACCATTGCTTCCCGCCTGGCCCGTAAGCTGGGTTATGTGAACCTTGAAAGCGGCGCCATGTATCGCGCGCTGGCGCTAAAAGCGATCGAATGGGATGTCTCGTTCGATGATGAGGCCGCGCTCGTCAATCTTGCTGACAAGTCGCCCATTCGCCTGGAGCCTAGCCTGGGCGGGAATCGCGTGCTGCTGGATCAACGCGATGTCTCCTCGCGTGTGCGGGAGAGAGACGTAACGGAAGCGGCGTCCCGCGTGTCGGTTCACCCCAAAGTGCGCGAGTGGATGGTAGCCCGTCAGCGCGAGATGGGTATAGGTGGTGGCGTGGTCATGGAGGGCCGCGACATCGGCACAAAAGTTTTTCCTGATGCGGATCTGAAGATTTTTCTCGATGCTGATCCTGTGGTTCGCGAGCAGCGCCGCCTGGAGCAGCAGAAGATCAAAAGCCCGTCGGCCCAAAGCATCGCGGCCGAACTCCGCGAGCGTGACAAACGCGACCGCACGCGGGCTAATTCTCCCCTGGTGCCCGCGTCCGACGCGGTGATTCTGGACTCTACTCACTTGTCAGAAGATGAAGTGTTGGGAAAAGTAGAAGAGCTGGCCAGGAAAAAGCTGGGTTCCAGATCCGCCGCTCAGTGACTCGGTGGAGGCGGGTCCCCGACCCCCCTGGACGGGTCCAAGACCCGTCCCCACAACCCCCGAGCGGCTTTAGTTTTCCGTTGGCGCTACCCGCTTCTCCCGGGGCGGAGGCAGCGCCTTAGGTGCTTTGGGCACAGCCGGCGGATGGGGAACTGCCGCCTCGACTGTGGCCTTGTGAATCTCGATGGTGCCGTGCTCATTGTTCAGGCGTACCGAAACACTCCCGGCACCCACAGTGCCGGCAGCGCTAGCCTGGTCATGAGCATTCTCGACCTTCAGTTCCGCAAACTCAGACTGAATTTCGCCATTGCGGGCGCGCGCATCAATCCGGAAAGCTGCTTCCGGCGGCAGCGACAGCTGTATGTCACCATTGCGGTTCTCGATCTGCAGATTGCCCAGCTTCCGAACCAGTACTTCGACGACCCCATTGCTGTCTTCCAGCCGGAGGTCACCAGAGAGCCCGTCGAGGTGGATGTCCTTGGACCGCGTAGTCAGACGTCCCGGACCGCTCGCAGAACTGGCCCGCAGATCCCCGGAATCGAGGTCCAGATTGCCATCCAGCTTGGCGAACTCGAGATCAGTTCGCGAAGACTTGAACATCACGGCTTTGCCAATTTGCGACAGGTGGACGCTCTCCATGAATTCGCCGGTGAGGCGAGCTGCTCCCTTAACATTCGATACGGTAATATCGTTGACTCGCCCGTCCACCAAGACATCGCCCGACACATTGGAAACCTTGGCCGAACTATGTTGCAGGCTGAGGCTAACGTTGGCGTTGAGGTCCTCGACCGTGACATCTCCGCGCCGGTTCGAGATGTCGAGGTTCGCGTCGCGCCCAGTGACGTTGACGTCTCCATGATGCGTCGAGATCACCACCGGCACCTTGCGTGGAATGGAAATCGTCATGTCGGCCGTAACGCCGTGCTGACCGGCGCCTTGCGTGTTGGCGTTCACCGTGACAACTCTATCGCTGATCGCAATTTGAGGTTTGGTGCCGGCGTTGTACTTATCGGCGTCCTGCTGGTTCTCAGCCTGGACTCTCTTGGCGACGTCAACCGTGATCTCGTTGTGGTCGGAAACTACAACGTTGACGGCGCCGCGGTCAGAAACCACGTGCAGGCTACCACCCACGGGAAGTGCCTGGCTGATATGGTCAGTGTAGCTGTAACTACTGTCGAATAGGTTGCCGAAATCTTCATCGTCCCAGCCAATCTCGTCATGCAGGCCGGTCCAGTTGACACGCGTCGCCTGCGTGGCGATCAACCCGGCAACAATCAGGCAGCAGAGCAGGAAAACGCCCCCCACGCCGATTCCCGAGGCGCGGGTTCCTTCACGTTTCGCCTGTTGATGCTCAATCAGCTTCACGATTCCCCAAAGGATGATCAGCAGAGGCCAATAATGGGCAAACAGGCGTCCCAGCATATGCCAGTGCAGCACTCCCATGGTTCCCATCAGGAAGACAACGCCCATGACGATGAGCACCACCGGACCAGCCAGCGAACGCCGTCTCGTAGGCGGAACTGGACCTGGAGCAGGACTAGACATTTTTCACCTCATTGGCTGGTGGCTGGGGAGCTTGTTCGGTTGCTTCGATCGTCGGAGGTCCCTGCGGAGTAGGGCCGCCTGGCGGATTGTGGCCCGAGCCGGAAGCGTTGCTTTGCAGCAGCTTCACGATCCCGATCACCAGAATGATCAGCGGCCAAGTGCGTTCAAATGGAACCTTTCCCAAGTTGTCGAGCAGGAACACTACTCCCACGGTTACCAGGACTGCGGGGCCCATGAGACCTCGAGTCCGGCAACGGTCGCAAAAGCACCGGATGCGGGAGGATCTAACCATCCCCCATCTTTGGGCAAACAACCACCCGCCTAGCGCAATCAGCAAGAGGGGCCAGACCCGGTCGAAGTCGAAGTCGAACAGGCCCGTGGTCCGGAGCAGGAAGAGGACGCCGAGGGCAATCAGTACGATCGCGCCGATTGGGATTCGGGCGGTATCAATTTTCTCGCCCGCACCGAGGGCGTGGCCCAGGCCAAACGGATCGGGAGCTGGCTGCCCCGTTTGAATGGCCTTGGCGGAACGCACAGCGTCGATAATCTGGTAGACATAGAAGAAGGCGAATGAGATGCCGAAGATAAAGTCCCAATGCCCGCCGTGGTTCATACCCCAGATCAGGCCCGCGAAGATCAGTAGATGGGCAAGGCCCTTAGCGTATTGCGACGTGTAAACCGCCCCTACGCCAAAGGGGAAAAAGCCCGCCAGAATTCCTGCCACTGCTGGATTCGGCCCGCTGCTGGGCGCGACTGGGGGATAACCCGCTGGAGGAGACGGCGGAGGCTGCACGCCTTCCAGCCGTGCCGCCAGGCAGTTCTCGCAATAGATCACCCCGCGCACGTCGCGCGTGCAGTTCGCGCACAGTGCTTTCCCGCACGTGCGGCAATAGGCCACCGCCGATATATCGGTATGGTTGGCGCAGTTCATACAAACCTCCTGGTCGCGGTCACCGCCGCGATAGGCGGTACATCCGGAGTTGAGGCCAGCACTGGCTGGTTCTCTCCCTGGCTGTAGTTACGCTCCTGCCTTGGTTCAGGTTGTCCGCTGGTATTGTTGTTGTCCTTGCGGTGCTGGTCCTTCTGAGGAGCAGGTTCCGCCGGCGTAGTTGCACGCTTGATTTCTCTCACCTTCGATTCGATCTGGTACACGAAGCGAATGTTCTCGTAATACTTCACAACTTTGCCCGAGGTCATGTGATACCCGCGCACGATAGCGCTGGGATGCAGATCGACATGCCGCAAATCGCTGAACTTCACTCCCGCCAGGTTCAACACCATGGAAACCGAGAAGAAGGCCATGCCAAACGACATGGCGAAGCGCGGCTGCCGGATCACGGCCAAGACCGGCGTCAGGGTCGGGGCCATCCAGGCGCGCACGCGGTCCAGCCACGAAACTTGAGGCTGTGCCAGGGGAGCGTGCATCCGCGCCGTGTCGAACCCCGAGGTGGCTGCCAGGATGTTGTGCACCAGGTGCGCGGGAGGCTCTGCCTCGGTGATGGATTTCAGCAACCGGCGTCCGGCGTCAATCTCGGCAAACAGCGGCCCACAAACCGAGCACGCCTGGGCATGGGCCTGGAAGCGTTCCAGCCTTTCTCCGCCCAGGGTCCCGTCCAGGGCCTCTGTGAGCAGCGCATCGAACTCTGCGCACTGCATACCGTCTTTGGTTTCGCCTGGCATCACATCACCTGCCTATATGTACGTTGTAGCAGGCGCGCAAGTTCCGCACGCCCGCGGTTAATCCTGGATTTGACAGTCCCTTCAGGAACCCTCAAAACCGATGCAATCTCCTTGTAATCCATGTCTTGCAAATCCCGCAGGATGACCGCCTCCCGCAGCTCTGGAGACAACCTTTGCAGGGCCAAATGGACAGCTTCACCCGTTTCCCGGCTCTGTACCCGGGCATCCGGCGGCAAACCCCGATCCTGGATCCGGTCGCTCAGGGGTATGGCATCCTCGTGCTCGGAGGGAGCCGCGTCCAGCGAATCCGTCATGCGATCATGCTTGCTCTTTCGAAAATGGTCCACCAGAAGGTTCCGGGTGATCGTCGTTACCCATGTCATGAACGCCCCACGTTCCACGTCATAGGTGTTTAGCGTTTTATACATCTTGATGAAGACATCCTGCGTAAGATCTTGGGCGTCGTCGCCTGACCCGGCGAACCGGTAGCAGATGTTGTAGATGCGACGATGATAGCGCTGGACAATCTCCTCCCAGGCAGCTGCGTCGCCAGCCATGCAGCGACGGAGTAGGGCAGCTACGACCTGGGCGTCTTCCAACCCGCACTCCCCGGAACTCCTGGTTTCGTGAGGCTCAGGACGGCAAAACCGGCAGGCACGCCCCCGCGCCTATACACACAAAGATACGTTTTTGTGCTCCCAAAAGTTCTTTGTTCCTATGAAGAAAGGATTGTAGCAGGGGGTGCAAAAAGGCGAAGAAATAGCGAACATGCGGGCTTGCAACAGCAAGGGGCGGGCCAGGGAGAAAGTCACTTCGCTGATGGTTTGGGCTTCAGCAGGCGCCGGAGAGTCCTCAATAAAGCGGGAGCCTCCAGCCGAAGTTGCGAGAAGCTATAGTGTGCCACCTGCTCCAACATCTTGTCCCCAGTCTTGGTCAACGAGAGCAACACCTCCCGGCGGTCCTGCAGGGAACGACGCCGCCGCAGCAGCCCTCGTTTCTCCAGGCGGCTGGCCAATTCCACCGCACTGTGATGCTGCAGCAATAATTGCTTGGCGATCTGCTTGATATTGGGTTGCTCGCCGTCCGGAAGCCCTTTGAGTGCCAGCAGGAATTCGTACTGCTGAGCTTCCAGCCCTGCATCCTCCGACGCCTGTCGCCGCCGCCTCAGAAAGGCCGACAGCTGATGACGAAACTCTGCGAGGGTTTGATATTCGGACGAGGAAATCTCTGATTTGCGGGACGAGCTGCTCGAACGCGAAGCCATGCTTGAAGAACCTGATACCTGCGACCTGACACCCGCGCCTTGCCCCCACTACTCCGAAGTGAAGTAGTCCACGGTGACAGGATTTTCAAACAACGAATAGTCGCGTGTGACAACCGTGATGCCCGTCTCGGTAACAAAGTAACGCTGCCGGTCGGCTTCGGTGTCATACCCGATCGTGGTGCCTTCCGGCACGTGCACGTCGCGGTCGAGAATCGCTTTGCGGATGCGGCAATGCCGTCCCACGTTCACGTGCGAGAACAGGATGCTGGCATCAACCTCGCTATAGGAATTTACGCGTACGTCCGGCGAGAGCACGCTGTTGCGCACCATGCTTCCAGAAACGATGCAGCCGGAGGAAACAATGGAGTCCACGGCAGTGCCGGTGCGTCCTGCCTCGGCGAACACAAACTTGGCAGGCGGGTACTGGCGCTGGTGAGTGCGTATGGGCCAGTCTTCGTCGTACAAGTTGAACACCGGCGACACGGAAACGATGTCCATGTTCGCTTCGTAGTAGGCCTCCAACGTGCCTACATCGCGCCAGTAGAGCGCTTCCTTCTTGTTCTCATCGATGAAGTTGAAAGAGTACACACGGTAATCGTCCATCATGCGGGGCAGGATGTCGTGGCCGAAATCGTGGCTCGAGGTGTTGTCTTCCGCATCCTTGAGCAGCACGGGGATCAGCACGTCGGTGTTGAACAGGTAAACGCCCATGGAGCCAGATACCATGCGCGGGTTGTACGGCGAGCGAAGATCGGTCTGCTTGGGTTTCTCCTGGAATCCAACCACCCGGCTGTCGCGGTCCAGATCAACCACGCCGAAGCGAGAACTCTCCGAGGGATCAATGAGGATGGTAGCCAACGTGACGTCGGCCCCAGAATCGCGATGCTGCCGCAGCATACGCTCGTAGTTCATCTTGTAAATGTGGTCGCCGGAGAGAACGAGCACATGTTTGGGTTGCTCAGAACCGATCGAATAAATGTTCTGGTAAACCGCGTCGGCCGTGCCCATGTACCAGTTTTCGCTCACCCGCTTCATGGGCGGAAGGATCTCGATGAACTCGCCCATCTCACGAGCCACGATGTTCCAGCCCTCGCGAATATGGCGGTTCAGAGACAGCGCTTTGTACTGAGTCAGGATAAAGACGCGCCGCAGGTCGGAGTTGACGCAATTGGAAAGCGTGATGTCGATGATGCGGTACATCCCGCCGAAGGTAACGGCGGGTTTGGCCCGGTCACGAGTCAGGGGATAGAGCCGCTCGCCAGCGCCTCCGGCCAGCAGGACTCCCAGTGTATCCTTCATTGTTCTCTCCGCTTTCTATGCTTTCCGGTCCTGGGATCATTCTGGGCGTTACCTCGCCCACAGCACGCGGGCGCCGACGTGAACTTGAGATACTAGCACAGGGAAAACAGGTGAGAGCAGCGGGATGGACTACGAGACGTCGCGAACGGTCAAGCCGCGTCGTCGTCGATCTTGATGCGCAGCGACTTCAAGAATTTCACGTCCTGGTCGCTAACCTTCAGTTCGGGCTTGCTGCTTAGGGTCGTTACCAGAGAAGCCTTCTCCGCAGCCTTCTCTCCCTGCTTGCTGAAACCAATCGTAGCCTCCAGCACCAGGAAAATGTCATAGCCGCCATCCTTGATCCGGGAAACAACTTCGGCGATCTGCTCGGAGTCTGCCAGCGATTCGTTGATCGCTTCGCCTAGTTCTTTCATCAGTTTCTTGAGTTCCTGGTCCACGATACCCCCTCTTGAATTCTACCCCCAGCAGCAAGGCCTGACAGCCTCTGTCACATTAGATGGTGTGCGCGGTCACCGGGTTTCGTGACCTTACTCCTTGGCGCGCTATTGTACCCCTGTACACTGCTAAAATCACTCGGTAATGAGAGTGTCGACTACCCAGAAGTTGGGAATAGCCGCCCGGGTCGCAACCCGCATGGCGGGGGCACGGGCGAGCCAGAGCCGGCTTTTAGGAGCAACGTGGCGAGGGGTGCGGGTTACGGCAACCCAAGTCGGCCGGGTACTGGGAATTTTGTGGCTGGAGGTTACTGGCTTTGTTTTCCTATGCCTGGCGGGAATTGGAGGATTCGCGTTTACCCGTGAATATGCCAGGTATCAGGCAGGGAAAACCGGCCCGGGAAGGGTCGTCCTGGCGGTCGGCTTCACCCTAATGTTCGCCTGGTTTGGCGTGAGTTCCTTCTGGCGGTCACGCCGCAAATCGTGAGTCCATGAGGGACACGGTCAAATCCGAGACAGAAAGCAAGGCCGGGTCGCCGAAGGCCCAGTCATCCGGTTTCAGCAACGAGCAGGAAACCTTGTCCCACATTCCCGTCCGCCCGCTGTACACGCCGGCTGATCTCGAGGGGTGGGATTACGACAAGCAAGTCGGCTATCCCGGGCAATTCCCGTTTACCCGCGGCGTGCAGGCGACTATGTACCGCGGTCGCCTTTGGACCATGCGTCAGTACGCCGGCATGGGCGACGCCGAGGAATCCAACAAACGTTACAAGTACCTGCTCAGCCATGGAACCACAGGGCTGTCGGTAGCGTTCGACCTGCCAACCCAGATTGGAATGGACTCCGATCATTCGATGTCCCTGGGCGAAGTCGGTAAGGTAGGCGTTGCCATTGACTCGGTCGAAGACATGGAACGGCTGTTCAATGGCATCGACCTGACCAAGATCTCCACCTCGATGACCATCAACGCCACGGCATCCATCTTGCTGGCGTTGTATGTGGCTGTGGCCAAGCGCCAGGGCGCCGACATTCGCAAGCTTTCCGGCACAGTACAGAACGATGTTCTGAAGGAGTACATCGCGCGCGGGACGTACATCTATCCGCCCGGGCAGGCGATGCGCATCATCACCGACCTGTTCGCCTGGACCAACGAGAACGTCCCTGACTGGAATACGATTTCGATTTCTGGCTACCACATGCGCGAAGCCGGTTCGACAGCCGTTCAGGAAGTGGCTTTTACCTTAGGCAACGGGATGGCCTACGTGCAGGCGGCAATCAAGGCTGGACTGGATGTGGACCGGTTCGCCCCGCGCCTCTCCTTCTTCTTCAACGCGCACAGCAATTTTCTGGAAGAAGTAGCGAAGTTCCGCGCCGCGCGACGCATGTGGGCGCACATCCTGCGCGATCATTTCAAGGCCAAGAATCCTCGTTCCTGGACGCTGCGTTTCCACACCCAAACTGCTGGTTCGACGCTCACAGCGCAGCAGCCGGAAAACAACATCGTGCGCACGGCGCTGCAGGCCTTGTCGGCGGTGTTGGGCGGAACCCAATCGCTGCACACGAATTCTTTCGACGAAGCGCTCGCGTTGCCCACCGAAGAAGCCGCTCGCATCGCGCTGCGTACTCAGCAGGTCATCGCTTTCGAATCCGGCGTGCCGCAGACGATCGACCCACTCGCCGGCTCGTATTATCTGGAGTCGCTGACCAATGACATCGAAAAGCGCGCCACCGAATACCTTGACAAGATTGACGCGCTAGGGGGAATGCTGAAAGCCATCGAACGCGGCTACGTACAGCAGGAGATCCAGAACGCGGCTTACGAGTACCAGCAGAAGGTGGACCGGACAGAAGCCGTGGTGGTCGGCGTGAACCGGTTTACGGTCGAAGAAGAAGGCGCGGTTCCTATCCTGCACATTGACCCTGCCCTGGAACCCCGCCAGGTGGAACGCTTGCGCGCTATGCGCCTCCGCCGCGACAAGAAAGCCTGGGAGGCCGCGCTGAAGCGGATCGAAGACGCCGCCCGCTCAGGCGACAACCTCATGCCGCACATCATCGGCGCCGTGGAAGCCTACGCAACAGTCGGCGAAATTTCCGACACCATGCGCAAGGTGTTTGGGGAGTACAAGGAAGCAGTGGTGATTTAGGTTGAGTTGCCTTTAGAACCTCAGCCACACTTGTTCACTCTGCTTTTCACTCCGGTTTCAGAATCGTCTGGTAGTGCACCGACCGTTCATCGAACCGCGACAGCAGCTTGTGTGCATGGGGCGGAACGACGGCGGCCTCGTAGTCCTCTCCCGCAAACGCGCGCACCGCGTCCATTGAGTCGAAGAAGGTCAAGGTGACGAATTCGACTTCTTTAGCGGCGTTTCTACGCAGCAAGCAGGCGCCTTGATAGCCTTTGATCCGGTGAATTCCGGGCAGGATCTCGGAGCGTAGAAGCTTTTCGTAAGCCTCCGCGTTCGCGGGCGTGGTCCAGCCATGCCAGAGTCGTGCAATCATCGGCAGCTCTCCCATTCAGGATTGTGATCCCGAGCGCCGCGAGGGATCTGCAGTTCTGCCTTCTGAAAAAAGCAGATTCCTCGGCGCCAAAGCGCCTCGGGATGACAGCATTTTCATCGATATCAGAGTTTTGCAGGAAAACATCCGGCTTGCATTCTTGCTTTTTGCGGCGTGCGGCGCCTTAGGCTAGCGCTGCTCTTCGGTTTTGTAATCGCAGGCCTCGCGACAGTCCGGGCAGTAGTAGAGTCCGTCGCTGCAGAGCCGGGCGTCGATCTGACCCTGGCACAGGCAGCAGTATTTCTCGCACTCGCAGCGCTGTTCGCTCATCTCGCATTGCGCGCAAATGAACTTCGTTTTGGTCGCCATGAGCGAACTGTAGACCAGCGTGTGCGGGAAGGGAAAGTTCCGTTGGTAACCGGAAAAGCAGATTCCTCGGCGCTGAAGCGCCTCGGAATGACAAGATTTCCTGAGCTACACTGTCATCCAGAGCGGAGCCGGACGATTCGCTCGCTAATCGCCCGGCGAAGTCGAGTGAGCTGCTCGCCCGGGTGGATCACTCGCTTGGAAGGGAATTCTCACCAGAAATTGTTGCATCCCTTCGCGGGCAGGAATGCCGGCGCCAGACACAGCAGACCTCGCCCATTCCTATTCTGGGAAAACCCCTGACCCAGGCAGCGGGACATTATTGAAGCCCTTGCCATGTGCGTGTTACGGTATGAAGTCTCATATCCCGGCAGCCCAGCCACTGCCCGCGAGGTCTGTCCGTGTCCGCTGTCGAGGCGACTACTCTGACCGTTCGCAAGACCGCTCTCAATCCCGTTCACCGCCAGATGGGCGCCAAAATGGTCGAATTCAACGGCTGGGACATGCCGGTTGAATACCCGTCGAGCGGCGGCATCATTGCCGAGCACAATGCCGTGCGCAACGGAGTGGGGATCTTTGATGTCAGCCACATGGGCGATATCCGCCTGCACGGACCCGAAGCCCTGTTCGCGGTGCAGCACATCACCATGAATGACGCCTCCAAGCTGGCCATCGGGCAGGCCCAATATTCGGCCATGTTGTATCCGCAGGGGACTTTCGTGGACGACGTCATTGTGCATCGGCTCGCCGAGAACGATTACATGCTGGTGATCAACGCCGGCACGCGCGAAAAGGATTTCAGCTGGGTCCGAGATAACACGCGGGAATTCGATTGCTATGTCGAGAACCTGAGTGACGACTTTACCCAGATTGCGATCCAGGGTCCCAAAGGCGTGAACCTGCTGCAGAAGCTGACTGACACCGATCTAGGGGCGGTGAGGTTCTACTGGCTTACGCGGGGTACCGTCTGCGGTCTGACGAATACGTTGATTGCCCGCACCGGCTACACCGGCGAGGACGGTTTCGAAATCTACGTTCCCGCCGATGAGCCCACCAGCGCTATGATTTGGAAAAGAGTTTTGGAAGCCGGCAAGGAGTTCGGAGTGGTCGCCTGCGGCCTGGGCGCACGTAATACCTTGCGGCTCGAATCCAAGCTGGCGCTCTATGGACACGAAATATCCGACACCATCAACGTCTGGGAAGCCAGTCTCGATCGTTTCTGCAAGATGGAGAAGCTCAATTTCATAGGCCGGGGCGCCTTGGAAGAGGCCAAAGCGGAAGGGCTTAAGCGCACGCTCGTCGGGCTGGAAATGGTGGAGCGGGGAATTGCCCGCGACGGCTACAAAGTCCAGGATGATTCGGGCCGGGAGATCGGCTGTGTCACCAGTGGCTCCTACGCGCCATTCCTGAAGAAGAACATCGCGCTGGCCTACGTGCCGCCTGAGTTTTCAAGACTAGACGGCACGGTCAAGGTCGAGATTCGCGGGCAAGGCGCAAAAGCGCAGATAGTACCCACGCCGTTCTACAAGCGGCCCAAAAAAGTTTAGTTACAAATTCAAGGTTGTCATCCTGAGCGAAGCGAAGGATCTCTGCATTCCAGCAAAGCATAGATCGTTCCCGGTCCAAGGCCGGTCAGGATGACAGCGGGAGCGCAAAGCTAGGAGCTAGAAGCTATCATGGTCTACCCATCCGATTTCAAGTACACCAAAGAGCACGAGTGGATCAAAGCCGACAGCAAAACCGGCACGGTGGGGATCACGAACTATGCCCAGGAATCGCTCGGCGACATCGTTTTTGTCGAGCTGCCGAAGGTAGGTACCGAGATCACTGCGGGTAAGGCCTTCGGTAGTGTAGAGTCCGTCAAGGCCGTGTCTGATCTGTTCGCTCCGGCCTCCGGCACCGTGACCGAGGTCAACACCGAATTGGCTACCGCGCCCGAAATGATTAATAAAGATGCTCACGCCGCCTGGATGCTGAAGATCACGCTGAAAAACCCGGCGGAGCTGAACGCGCTGCTCTCCGCGCCTGACTACGAGAAGTTTGTCGCGGAAGAAGCCGGACACTGAACGAAATTGCCAATTGTCGATTGTCAAATGGAAACCCTGCTAAATTGGCAATCGGCAATTGGAAATCAACTTGATTCGCTTCGACATCTAATAAGGTCTCCTATGCGCTATCTACCCAAATCTCCCGCCGACCGCGAGGCCATGCTAGAAGCCATTGGTGCGCGGTCGATCAATGATCTGTTTGAGCCCATTCCGGGCCAATACCGGCTGAAACGCGATCTTAAAGTGCCGCGCCAGATGGCCGAGTCGGAAATCATGGACTGGTTCGACCAATGCTCGCGCGAAAATGGCGACGAGTATTCGATCTTTCTCGGGGCCGGCGCCTACTACCATTACCGCCCGGTGATCATTGACTCATTGATCTCCCGCGGCGAGTTCCTGACCGCCTACACGCCTTACCAGCCGGAGGTTTCGCAGGGCACCCTACAATCGATCTTTGAGTTCCAGACGATGATTTGCGAGCTGACCGGGATGGAGGTGGCGAACGCCTCTATGTACGACGGTTCGACGGCCTCGACCGAGGCCGTGCTGATGGCTACGCGGCTGACGGGCCGGCGGTCGGTTACCGTGGCCCGCAGCATCCATCCGGAATATCGAGAGGTTCTGGAGACCTATGCGTTAAATCAAGGCATACCGCTGAGCACAGTTTCCTTTGGAGAGAACGGAGGGGTGAACCTGAAGGGACTTCAGAAATCCTTCACTCCGGATACTGCTTGCGTTCTCATCCAGTCTCCGAATTTCTTCGGGACCATTGAGGATGTTGCCGCTATCGCCGAGATGGCTCATAAGCATGGAGCCTTGCTGGTAGTAGCGATCTCCGAAGCCGTTTCTTTGGGAATCGTGGAACCGCCGCGACAGGCAGACATCATCGCCATGGAAGCGCAGTCATTTGGGGTTCCGCTGGGCTTCGGCGGTCCCTATTGCGGCGTGATCTCTACTCGCGAGCAACACATGCGGCAGATGCCGGGCCGCCTCGTCGGTCAGGCAACGGACCGAAAGGGCAAGCGCGGCTTCGTGCTCACTCTGGCCACGCGCGAGCAGCATATCCGCCGCGAAAAGGCCACCTCCAACATCTGCACCAATCAGGCTTTAGTCGCTTTGATGGCCAACATTTTCATGACGGTCTACGGCAAGGTAGGTCTAAAGGAATTGGCCAAGCAGAATCTGGCCAAGACCGCTTATGCCGCGACCAGGTTCGGCAAGCATGCCAAAGTCCTATTCCCCAGCGCGCCGCGATTCAATGAATTCGTAGTGCAGACCAAGGAAGATCCCTACGCGATCAACCATCGCTTGCTTGGACACAAGGTTGTGGGAGGCTTCCCGCTGAAGAAGTTCTTTCCGGAATTGGGGAACGCGGCGCTGTGGTGCTGCACCGAGATGACCAGCAGAACCGCAATTGATACCGCGGTCGGCGTGCTCGCCGAAAGCGAAGCCACTGAACCGGCGCGGGAAACCGCGGGGGTGGCGCGATGACACCGATGACCCGCAAGGCCACCCGCCACATCAGCCAGAATGAAGGCTTGATTTTCGAGAAGTCGTCTCCCGGCAAGGCCGCTTTCAAGTTGCCGCCGCTGGATGTGCCGGAGGTGGATACGGCGAAGCTCCTCGGCGAGTCCGAGCGTAAAGACCTGGGCAACATGCCCGAAGTGAGCGAGATCGAGATCATCCGACACTTCACGCGGCTCTCGACCTGGAACTATGCCATCGATCTGGGCATGTACCCGCTCGGGTCCTGCACCATGAAGTACAACCCGCGCGTCAACGAAGCGGTCACGCGTCTGCCCGGACTCGCCAATGGACATCCATATCAGCCGGAGAAGATTTCT
>DATEPX010000391.1:0-3284 GCA_035272945.1 Terriglobales bacterium | reverse complement strand
TTAGCGCCGAGGAATCTGCTTGTCAGGCCCGCGTTCCCGGAAAAACGATCGCGCGCGAAAGTGGATTCCTCGCGGCTGAAGCCGCCTGACAAGGATTATTGACAGATTCCGCGGCGCGAAAGGCGTCGGAGAAGTTCTCAGTTCCTAGTTTCTGAGCAGTTTAGCCGAGAACTGACAAGTCTACTTATAGATCAAATATTTCTCACGAACCGTCATAAATTGCTGGAGCCGCTCCTGCCAGTCCTGCGCGATCCGGCGCGGATCCTGGTCTTGCGCAATCGAATCAAAGGCTGACTGGTTCGCCAGGATCTCGATCATCCTGGCCATCTGCCATTGTTGCGGATAGAGCTTGTGCAGCGCGGCCGCCAGTTCCACGCCCAGTTCCGGCGCGTCCAGGACATTGCGGTTGAGAAGGATAATGTTCACCCCTTCGCACTTCTCGCCGGCGAAGGTGCTTGAGGATGGCGTGAAGCTCACAGAGACAAAACGCACTCCGGCAATCTCTCGCGCATTCAGGTAGGCCGCCAGTTCCCTGCCCTTGATCCAGGGAGCGCCGAGCACTTCGAAAGGAGTATCGGTTCCCCTCCCAACGGAAACGTTGGTGCCTTCGATCAGAGCCACACCGGGATACAGCGCTGCTTCGGTCACACTGCGCAGGTTGGGAGATGGATTGATCCAGGCAAGGCCGGTAGAGTCGTACCAGTCACCTCGCAGCCAGCCCTCCATGGCTTGAACTTGGAGCTTGGCGTGGAGATCGCGCTCGGCATTAAAGAACGTAGCCAGCTCGCCGATCGTCATGCCATGGCGCACCGGGACAGGATAGTAATTAACGAAATTCACGCGTCCGGCGTCTGATACCGGACCCTGCACGAACGAACCTGTCACTGGATTGGGACGATCCAGCACGATGATCTCGATCCCCGCACTGGCCGCCGCTTCCAGAAAATACCCGACCGTGGTTTCGTAGGTATAAAAACGCGCTCCCGCATCCTGAACATCAATCACCACGGCATCGAGCGTCTTCAAGATGTCGACCGAAGGCCTCCGGGCCGCATCGGTGGCACCGTAGACGCTGTAGACAGGCGCGCCCGTGAGCGCGTCTTTGGAATTGCCGATGTCGGTTGTGTCCAGGGCCCCAGTGACACCGTGTTCAGGGCTGAAGATCGCTTCGAGCGACACTCCCGGCGCTTGGGCAAGGACATCAATCGTGCGGCGCCCTTGTGAATCCACACCGGTTTGATTGGTCACAATGCCGATTTTCTTCTTTCCGGCCGGCGCGTGCAGAAGATCGAAATTGTGCTCCTCCAGGACATCAATACCGGTCTTGACCGAGCCGTTGCGGGCAGCGAGACGACGTCCGCCTGCCATGGCTTCGTTGTAGCCGGTGATGCTCTCCCAGCGCAGCTTTTCCTTCTCGGTCGCGGTAAGCGGCAAGGCGGCAGCAATCGCGGTGGCTAGCTTGGTTCGCAGCGACACCGCCGTTCCCCGCCCGCGCGGGTGGACCGAGTTGGTCAGCAGGATGATGTAGGTCTTCGTGACTGGGTCGATCCACAAAGACGTCCCGGTAAACCCCGTGTGACCGAAAGAGCCCACGGGTAAGAGATCGCCGCGATTGGTGGAGAAAGGTGAATCGATGTCCCAGCCAAAGCCTCGCAGAGAAGTTGCATTGGGCGGCTGCTGGGGAGTCGACATCTTCTCGATGGCGAGGAGAGAAAGCACCTTGCTTCCGCTTAGCAATGCCTGGGCGAATTTGGCCAGATCATCGGCGGTCGAAAAAAGGCCAGCATGGCCGGCGACTCCGCCCATGCGGCGGGCGCTTGGGTCGTGGACTACTCCGCGCAGCATCACGCCATCGTCGTCATATTGGGTAGGCGCAATCTTCGAACGCCATGAGGGAGGCGGCAGATAGCGCGTGTGCGTCATCTTCAGCGGTGCGAAGACTCGGTTTTGGACATAGTTGTCGAGAGTCATTTTCGAGACTTGCTCGATTAACGCGCCCAGGGTGATGAAATTGATATCGCTATACACAAATTGCGAGCCTGGCGGATTCACGGGTTTTTCGGCAAAGGCCATCGCATAGGCGGTGGCCTTTCCTTGCCAGGGAGTTTTCAAATCAAGGTCGGGCTCCAGGCCGGAATAATGGGTGAGTAGTTCCCGCACCGTGATATCTTCTTTGCCGTTCTGCGCGAATTCTGGCAGGTATTTCGCAACTGGGTCGTTGGGACGCACCTCGCCTTGCTCAACTAGCTGCATCACCGCCGTGGTCGTGCCAACGACCTTGGTAAGAGAAGCAAGATCGAAAATCGTATCCAGGGTCATGCGCTCGCGGCGTGGCTCGAGCGCGCGGTAACCGAATGCCTTACGATAGACAACCCGGCCGTGGTGACCGACAAGCACAACAGCGCCCGGAATCTGACCGCTATCGATGGCCTGTTTGATGACCGTGTCAATGACGTCGAGACGACCGTAGGGGCCTGCCTTGGACGTTTTTGCGGCTGAAGCAGGCATGACGAGCAGCGTCAAAACCAGGAAAGCCGCAACCACACAGGTGCAAAGACGGTCTAGCAGAGAATTCACGTTCGTATCAGGTAAGTGGATGATGCTCTGACTTTACACAAGCCGGGCAGGATTTCTCAAGAAACTGAAGTGCTAAGGTGCCGTTTGTGCCATAGGTGCAGGCCAGCCCCGATCAGCACTCCTGCAGGCAGAGCGAGCACAAGGAACCAACGGACCTCTGGTACCGCTGCAAAGAAAATCGCCATTGTCCCAATCGTGAATACCAGGCCCATGGCTCCTTTAGCCGGAATCTTGGCTATCTGTATTTGGGGCATTTCTTCATCGCATTGCGGCGCCGGTGAGGATTCTGACAATCGAAAAACTACAGCTACGATAACCCCGACCAGCAGGGCCGGAACGATGAACCACGCCAGCACCGGTTCAGCGACCAGAAGCACGATCATCACCAGCAATGTGATCAGGATACCGACGGGCCTCTTGACAAGTGGGGTCACGATGAAATTCTAGTGCACAGGCCGATCTTTACCGTCGAGTCCGGACTCTGCTAAGGTTGCTTGTATTCTTTATCCGAGGTCTTTCGCGTTCTGACCAATATCCCAAAAACATTCGCGCATTTCGCTGCTCCGGCCTTTGAGCAGCAGGACGCCCTTTTCCAGCGAGCGTTTGGCATGGTGAGCGACGCCATAGCCGTGCGCGCGTTTCCCGGAGCGTCTGTTGCACTCACGTACAGGGGCAAGCTCGTGGCCCTGAAGGCATTCGGGCGCTTC
>DATEPX010000390.1:0-6226 GCA_035272945.1 Terriglobales bacterium | reverse complement strand
CACGCGATCGTTGAAGGCCATGGCGAATTCGCTAACGGGAGCCGCATGGTGTATCCCATGGCGAGTCAGGCGATGCGCCTGCTCAATCTGATCGGCAACAAGGTCTTCAGCATGATCTTTACCTGGCTCCTGGAACAACGCCTCCGGGACACCCTCTGTGGGACGAAGGCGTTGCTCCAACGGGACTACGAGAAGATCAAGGCCGGCCGATCTTACTTCGGCGACTTCGATCCATTTGGCGACTTCGATCTCCTGTTCGGCGCGGCCAAGCAGAACCTGAAAATCGTGGAACTGCCGGTCCGCTACCGGGATCGCACGTACGGGGAGACCAAAATCAGCCGATTCCGGCATGGTCTGCTCCTGCTGCGGATGTGTTGGATCGCCTACAAGCGGTTCAGGCTCTATTGAGAAAGCGTGGCGCGGCTGGCTGCGGACGCTGAAGGCCTTCTTGAGATGGGAGCGTGGTTATGAGAGTGCTGGCGGTTGTGCCCCCCGATCCATGGGTGGAGGTGAATGTGCTGCAAACGCTTCGCCAGCACTACTGCGAAGACCTCTATGTCTTCCTTTGTCCGGAAGAGAACCAATTGGGACTCCGACAGTGGAGGGCCCGACGCGATGCCTTAAACGAAGACTTGGTACGTCTCGCAGGAAGCCTTCGATCAACCGGGCGTCTGGACGTGATCTTTTTCATTGTTTACGACGATTTTCTGACAGTCGAGACCGCAAAGAGATTGCGGGCCCTAGGCGTGCCGATGGTCAATTACCATATCGACATGGTCTTCCAGTGGTATCGGGTCATCCGTACGGCTCCATTCTTTGACTTGCTCGCGGTCGCCCAAATGTCGAATGCTGAGCATCTGGCCGCCTACAATCCGAATATCGAATGGATGCCCATGGCCGCGAATCCGAGCTTTTATCACTCGCGCGCGGGAACCGTCCCCGCTTACCAGTACCAAGTTTCGTTCATCGGCAGTTTCAATCCATACCGACGTGCGCTACTCGCTGAGTGCGTTCGAAGAAACATCACTCCGGTAGTATTCGGACAGGGCTGGCGGAGTGGGGAGTCCCAGGGTCGGAAATTCAAATGGGACCCGTATAAGGTGCTTCACGATCTTCGATTTTATGCGGTGCCGCGATGGCGGGTAGAGGGGCTTGCAAGTGTGACGGGTCCGATCACGCGAAAGTACTCGCGGTGGCGCGCGGTAAAGCCTCCCGCCGGCCTGGATTGCCGAGGACCCTGCGAGACCGAAGCGCTCCCCGCCATTTTCAGAGTCAGCCAGGTGAATCTGGGCTTCTCCGACACAGGCTGGCACAGCAAGAAAGGCATTGTTCGATCCGGGATGCTGCAGTGTCGCCTTCGAGACTTCGAAGTCCCCATGTCCGGAGGGTTTTATCTGGTTCAGGAAGCGCCAGACCATCGCGAATATTACGTGATCGGCAAAGAGATTGAGACGTGGTCTGCGCCCGAAGAGCTCGTCGATAAGGTGAAGTTTTATTCCCGTAACGAAGAAGCCGCTCGGCGAATTCGTGAAGCCGGACAGAAACGGGCGCTTGAAAGTCACACCTGGCGCCATCGGTTTGATCGCCTGTTTGTTCGACTGCGATCGGTCGGAAGGCTGTCGTGAGTGCCTGGATAGAAGCGAGATGAACCTACAAGAGGCTGAAAGTAGCACGATCCTGATCACACCTGCCCAGGGCTGGGTCTCACTGCACCTGAAAGAACTTTGGGAGTATCGGGAGCTTTTCTATTTCCTGGTCTGGCGGGACATGAAGGTTCGTTATAAGCAGACCATTCTAGGCGTGGCATGGGCAATCCTCCAACCGGTCTTCACGATGTTCGTGTTCACGGTCTTTTTCGGCTGGCTGGCTCACATGCCTTCTGATGGAGTGCCCTATCCCATCTTTGCCTACTCCGCGTTGCTGCCCTGGCAATTGTTTGTCCGGTCGCTAACTGCCTCGAGCAATAGCGTGGTGGCGAATGAGAACCTCATCACGAAAGTGTACTTTCCACGGCTTGTGGCGCCTCTCTCTGCGACGGTGGCTGGCGTGTTGGACTTCGCGATTGCCTCTGTGGTGCTGTTCGTCATGATGTGGTTCTACCATATTGTACCAACGAGTGCTGTGTGGTTGCTCCCATTGTTCGTGCTGCTGGCGATCGCCACAGCATTAGGCGTCGGATTATGGCTCTCGGCGTTGAACGTACAGTATCGCGATGTGGGACATGCCATCCCATTCCTGACACAAATCTGGTTGTTTGTTACGCCGATCGTCTATCCCAGCAGCCTAGTACCGGAGCCATGGCGCATCGTGTATGGGCTCAATCCGATGGTCGGTGTGGTCGAGGGTTTCCGGTGGTCGTTGTTGGGAACGGGAAGCGGACCTGGCGGCATACTGACGGCATCGACGTTGGTAGCCTGCGCGTTACTGGTCTCCGGCATGTTCTATTTTCGTCGCATGGAGCAAACGTTTGCGGATACGGTGTGAGCCATGGGTGATACTGCCATCCGTGTAGAAAACGTATGCAAACGCTATCGCATCGGCCAGCGCCAACGGTACAAGACTCTCCGTGACGCGCTGTTTGGCGTCATGGGTACGCCGTTTCGAGGCCTAGGTGCGTGTTTGAGTGGTCAAGGTACATCGAAGAGCTATCAGGAATCAGACAACTTTATCTGGGCGCTCAAAGATGTATCCTTTGAGGTCAAGCGTGGAGAAGTCATTGGCGTCGTCGGGCGGAATGGGGCTGGCAAGAGCACGCTCCTGAAAATTCTGTCTCGTATCACTAAGCCTACGAAGGGCTTCGCGGAGATCCATGGCCGTGTGGGGTCGTTGCTGGAAGTGGGCACCGGTTTTCATCCGGAACTGACTGGTCGCGAGAACATTTACCTGAACGGCGCCATTCTCGGAATCAAGAGAAAGGACATAGATCGCCGGTTCGATGAGATCGTGGCTTTTGCCGAGGTGGAGAAGTTTATTGATACTCCCATTAAGCATTATTCGAGCGGGATGTACCTGCGCTTGGCTTTTGCCGTAGCCGCCCACCTAGAGCCGGAAATTCTGCTGGTGGACGAGGTGCTTGCCGTAGGTGATGTCGCCTTCCAGAAAAAATGTATGGGCAAGATGGGAGATGTGGCCAAAGAAGGAAGGACAGTGCTGTTGATAAGCCATAATATGGCGGCGGTGGAAAACCTGTGCCAGCGAGGGGTGGTCCTTCACCAAGGGCAGATCACATATATCGGTAACCAGGCTGAGGCTATCGCTCAATACCTGAAAAGCCTAAGCGGGAACGCGCTCTCTTTGATGGATCGAAAGGACCGCATTGGATCCGGCGCCGTGCGAGTGGTCGGCATCGAAGTAAAAGATGTGCATGGGAATACCCTTGATTCTGTAGCCAGTGCTCAAGACCTGGATCTTTACCTTTACTTCGTGACCGCAACCGGTTTCCGCAGTCGGAGGGTCATTGCCAGCCTGCTTTTGAAGACTCAGTTAGATGTGCCAGTCTTTCTCCACCACAATCGGCTGACCGGCGATGAGTTTGGGGAATTGCCTGAATCGGGCGCCTTTGTCTGTCGTTTGCAACGGTTGCCGCTGCCGCCCTCCACCTACCAGATTACGTACAGCATCCTGGCAGATGGAGAGTGCCTGGATGGGATCACCAATGCTGTCGAGATGACGGTCGTCGAGGGTGATTTTTTCGGGTCTGGCGAGGTTCCGCCGATCAGTCACGGCGTGTGCTTGGCCGAGGGCAGGTGGAGGCTACTGCCCGGGTGCGCTCCTTCGGGTCTCAGAAGGCAGTCATGAGCAGGAAGCTGGTATCCCACATCCGACAGGTGGTGAGGGCTTTCGTTGGTCGTGACGATCTTACCGAGCCGCTTGAGGTGGAACGGTCTGAGTGGAGGTTCTATCTAGATTATTTGCGGCCGGGCATGGTGGTGTTCGATGTGGGGGCGTATGCAGGGGAACTGGCGCTTCTGTTCTCCCGGTTCGTGGTGGAAGCAGGACGGGTGTATGCGTTTGAAGCGAGCAGCGCGGGGTTCAAACAGTTGAAAACCGCTTGTGAGTTATCCGGTCGAAGCAATATCGTGTTGAGCAACGTCGCGTTGGCGGACCGAGAGGGTGTTGTCAAACTGCATGTCTATGATCGCGACCACCTGAGTTGGAGCTCCCTGGCCGAACGCCCTTTGCATAGATATGGACTTCCCGTGCAGTCAGTGGGGACAGAGGAGGTTCTGGCAACCACCGTTGACGCCTTTTGCGAGAAAAATGCCATTTCCCGGATCGACTTGCTCAAAATAGATGTTGAAGGCGCGGAGTATCAGGTCCTGCTTGGCGCGCGATGCATGTTGCAAGAGAAACGCGTCCACTGTTGCGTTTTCGAATTTGGCGCGACCACGTTCGATATGGGCAACGATCCTGACGCCATTGAGGACTACTTAACTGGATTGGGCTATCGGCTTCGCAATATCGTGAGCCGAGATCCCGTCTTCCCCGGGCGCACTGGTGCCGAGGCGGCGCGCTTTTCCATGCACGTGGCGACACCTGAGCCATGATACGAGAAGCCTCTTGGATGCTGCGATATGCCGGCCGTTCGCTTCGCGACACGGTGCGCGCATGGCCCCGTGGACTTGCTGGATGGAAGAAATTCTGGGCGAGCTATCTGCAGTATACGCGGATGGCTCCGTCGGACCGACAGCCGCTGGTGGGTTTTTTATATCCCTGCCTGGGCGATGATACGGCAGAAACTCCCATCGAGCCCACGTACTTCTACCAGGATGCCTGGGCGTTTGAAAAAATAGTGCGAAACCGCCCCGCTCGACATGTGGATGTCGGCTCTCACTACAAGTTCGTCGCGTTGCTTTCGAAAGTCGTTCCGGTCACGATGGTGGATTTGCGACCGCTCTCGCTGCCCCTCGACTCAGTCGCATTTGAGAAGGGTTCGATTTTGAATTTGCCCTTCGCGAGCCGCTCGGTGCCCTCCGTCTCCAGTCTGTGTGTTGTGGAACACATCGGCTTGGGGCGCTACGGCGACCCCCTCGACTCGTTCGGTTCTGAACAGGCTATTCAGGAACTCAGGCGTGTTGTCCAGCCCGGTGGAGACCTGTACGTGTCCGTTCCTCTCGACGACGAGAATCGCGTCTATTTCAACGCGCATCGGGCTTTTCGCGAGGACTACGTACTGAAGTTGTTCGAGCCCTTCCAGGTTGTGGAGCGCCGGTATATCTATGGCAAAACTTTTACTGACCGACTTCAGCCAGGGTTCGGCATAGGGTGCTATCACCTGAAATGCAGGTGTTGAGCGAGGCTCGCATGAATTTCCTCGCAATGATTCTGCGGTAGGGCACGGTATGATGGGACAGCTCATACATGGGGACCTTCCTAAGGAGCTCATGCTGCAACTGAAAGGAAAATACGCCTTGGAAGATTTCATCGAGACGGGGACCTATCAAGGCGGCACAGCCGTGTGGGCCGCGGCTCATTTCGATCGTGTGACCACTATCGAGTTTTCAAGGTCCCTCTATGAGGAGACGAAGGCCCAGCATGACGGGGCATCGAACCTAAGTTTTCTATTCGGAGATTCGCGAGAGGCCTTGCGCGCGATTGTCCCCACGCTCCAGCAACCCGCCATTTTCTGGTTGGACAGCCATTGGAGCGGCGGCCAGACCTATGGCCAGAATGACGAATGTCCGCTGCTTGAAGAAATTGAAGCAATCACCTCATCTGTGCACACACATTTTCTGTTCATCGATGACGCACGGTTGTTTGCCGCCCCGCCGCCTCGGCCGCATCGAATAGACCAGTGGCCGACGATTGATGAAGTCATTGGCGCGCTCACCTCTACAAGTCACAGATATTACATCGTTATCATTGAGGATGTAATTGTGGCCGTCCCTGAACACGCGCGGGCCCTTGTCGCTAGCTATTGTCAAGAGGTGAATACAAGAGCCTGGCAAGAGTTTGGGAGAAACCGAGAAAAAGGCGTGAAAAGAAACGGATTGCAAAGAATGATGCAAAGGCTCGGTGCATTGGCTTATGGCTTGCGCATGCCGTTCAAGCGCTTTCGGTTCTGAGAGTCCGACGAGCATGAGAAGGCGATGATCCCCCTTCATCCGGTAACAGACGTCGATCACGCGTGCCCCCATTGTCACGTCCGGTTGGGGGTGAAAGGCTGGTATATCCCTGGGATGCGCAACCTGGCGGAACTGGCATGCTCGCAGTGTGGGCGAGAGTT
>DATEPX010000389.1:0-3511 GCA_035272945.1 Terriglobales bacterium | reverse complement strand
TACATCAATTTGCTGCGCCGTGACGGCAACATCACGCTCGTAGGCGCGCCGGAAAAACCTCTCGCAGTTTCAGCATTCGGGCTAATCATGGGCCGCCGAAGCCTCTCCGGTTCGCCTATTGGCGGAATAGCCGAAACACAGGAGATGCTCGACTTCTGCGGGCAGCACAACATCACCGCCGATGTCGAAGTTATCCCGATCCAGAAAGTCAACGAAGCCTACGAGAGACTACTGAAGTCGGAGGTGAAGTACCGCTTCTCGATCGAGATGGCTTCTCTGAAATGAACACCTAGAGCGAATCGAAGGAGGAACAATGCAGAAGCGCAAACTTGGAAAAAGCAATCTGGACGTTTCGGCGATCGGGCTCGGGTGCATGGGGCTCAGCTTCGGTTATGGTCCTGCCGTGGACAAGCAGCAGGGAATCTCGCTGATCCGAGCCGCCTTGGAACGTGGCGTAACGTTCTTCGATACGGCCGAGGTGTACGGCCCGTTCACGAACGAGGAACTGGTGGGCGAAGCCCTGGCTCCGTTCCGTGCGCAGGTGGTGATCGCCACGAAGTTCGGATTCAAGATTGATCCTACTAGCGGGAAACAGGTCGGGCTGGATAGCCGGCCAGAACATATCAAGGAGGTCGCCGAGGCCTCGCTCAAGCGCCTGAAGACCGATGTCATCGATCTGTTCTATCAGCATCGGGTTGACCCTAACGTGCCGATCGAAGACGTTGCGGGAGCGGTGAAAGAGCTGATTCAGCAGGGCAAGATGAGGCAGTTCGGGCTGTCCGAAGCTGGGGTGCAGACAATTCGTCGCGCGCACAAGGTTCAGCCCGTGGCGGCGCTTCAGAGCGAATATTCGCTGTGGTTCAGAGAGCCTGAGAAAGAAGTGATGCCGACCCTAGAGGAACTGGGAATAGGGTTCGTTCCATTTAGCCCTCTTGGAAAAGGCTTCCTTACGGGGAAGATCAACGAGGATACGAAATTCGATAAGACAGATTTCCGCAACATCGTTCCGCGCTTTACGCCGGAGAACCGAAAGGCGAATCAGGCTGTGGTGGATCTAGTTCGCCAGCTCGCGGAACGCAAGAAGGCGACGCCTGCACAAATCGCTCTTGCTTGGCTGCTGGCGCAGAAGCCGTGGATCGTTCCCATCCCAGGAACGACCAAGCTGGAGCGGTTGGAGGAGAACGTCGGAGCCGTTCGCGTTGAACTTACGTCCCACGATCTGCGTGAGATCGACAGCGCTGCCTCAAAGATCACGGTGCAAGGAGCGCGGTATCCGGAAGAACTGCAGAAATTAGTGGGCCGCTGAGCGCTCGCATTTCCTTTGAGAATGGACACGATGAAGGACTCCGATCATGAACTTGTCTTTTGAGAACAAAGTCGCGCTGGTTACTGGCGCCGGCTCTGGCATCGGCTTGGTGACGGCGAAAGCCTTCGCCGAAGCTGGCGCTTCGGTCGTGCTGGCGGACTATCACGAGGAATCGGTGCGTGCCGCAGCCGAGGATCTAGTTGCCGCAGGCCACAAGGCGCTTGCCGTCCGGTGCGATGTAGCCGACGAGCGTCAGGTGGCAGCGATGGTTGGGCAGACCGTCTCCCAGTTCGGACAGCTGGATGCGGCATTCAACAATGCAGGGGTGCAGTCTCCTGCGGTAGAAACCGCGGATAGCACTGGCGAAGAATTTGATAGGGTCGATGCGATCAATCTCCGTGGGGTCTGGAGTTGCATGAAGTACGAACTGCGCCAGATGCGGAAGCAAAGAAGTGGCGCCATCGTCAACAACTCATCGCTGGGCGGACTCGTCGGCCTACCCGGCAGGGCAATCTATCACGCATCCAAGCACGGCGTGCTCGGGCTGACCAAAAGCGCTGCACTCGAATACGCCTCCAGGGGCATCCGCATTAACGCGGTATGCCCTGGGACCATCAATACGCCCATGGTTGCGGAGATGCTCGCAAAGGAACCCGACGCCATGAAAGAGATCATGAGAGATCAGCCCATTGGGCGACTTGGTGAGCCCGAGGAGATTGCTGCGGCAGTTCTTTGGCTTTGCAGTTCAGGCGCAAGCTTCGTCATCGGTCACGCACTCGCTGTAGATGGTGGCTACACCGCACACTAACCGCGAACGCTGCGGCGAGGATTTCAAAGAATGAACATAAGGAGAGAACCATGCCTCATGTGATCGTGAAGTTATGGCCAGGGAAATCCGAACAGCAGAAGACCCGTCTCGCCGAAGCAATCACAAAGAACGTGATGGACATACTGCATTACGGAGAAGAATCGGTGTCGGCAGCGATGGAGGAGGTCAAATCTCAGGACTGGGCAGTGAAGGTGCACAACCCTGACATTCAAAACAAGTGGGACAAGCTCTACAAGAAGCCCGGTTACGATGTGAACGACCTATGAGTTCGTCACGAATGCAATGTCAGATGCAACTGCGGGCGAAATAAAGAGGAAGTAGAGTTATGCTGTTAGGTGAGCCATGACAAAGCAATTCCGAGTCCAGAGTACGCTGCCACGAAAGCTCGAAGATTTGGGTCTCGCGCCGGAGGCAGTGCTGCGGCAAGCGGGTTTGCCGATGGGGTTATTCAACTCGGACAAGATCCTGGTGAGCACCGAGGAGTTATTCGCCCTTTACCGAGGAATTGCGGAAGCCAGCAACGATCCGGGTTTTGGCCTGAAACTGGGGACCGAGGATCGCGTCGAGCGCTACGACCCGATTAAACTCGCCGCGCTTTCCGCGCGGTCGTTTCGGGACGCGGTCGAACGGTTGTCGCGCTACAAACAACTCACCTGTCCAGAGGAAATCCGTGTCGTCGAACGGGGGAATGAATGCGCGGTCCAGTTCGTCTGGCTTCTCGCGCATGAGCAAGAGCCACCGTTGCTGGTAGACGTGTGCTTCGCATGGATTGTTGGCATCGGTCACCGAGGCACTGGACGGCCGCTAAATGCGAAGAGGTTGGAGTTTCAACGAGCTCCCGCGCATCGAGAAATGTATGAGGCGCACTTCCGCTGCCCGGTAAAGTTCAAGGCCAGACAGAATGCCTTGGTATTCGGCACGTCAGATATGGAGCTTCCCTTTGTAACTTACAACGCTGATTTGCTGGCGATTGTCGCGCCGCAGCTTGAGGCGGAGCTAGCACAACAGCTCGCGCAGAAACCTTTCAGCGAACAAGCAAAGGGCATTCTGAAGCAGCTACTCGCTGGTCAACGTCCGGGCATACAGGATCTCGCAAAAGAGCTACACGTCAGCACTCGAACCTTGCAGCGGCGGCTCACCGAGCAGGGCATCTCGTTTCAGCGTTTGCTGGAGGAGGCGCGTCGTGAGCTCGCACGCCACTACCTGCTCCACTCATCTCTGGAGCTGAATGAAACTGCCTATCTCTTGGGCTACGAAGATGCCAATTCCTTCTTCCGGGCTTTCCACCACTGGGAGGGGACCTCGCCCGGACAATGGCGCGTCCTTCAAAGGAACTCACAGCAGACCGGCCAAGCGCAAGTCGGCGCAGCGTGAAG
>DATEPX010000388.1:0-3506 GCA_035272945.1 Terriglobales bacterium | reverse complement strand
GTGCCTTCCAGGATCTTCAGCGCCAGCGGATTGGCCAGCAGCTTCTGAATCGCCCGTTTCAGCGGCCGCGCGCCAAACGCCGGATCATAGCCTTCGCGGAACAGCGCCTCCCGGGCGGCCGGAGTCAGCTCCAGAGAGATCTTGCGCTCGGCCAGATATTCCCGCAGCGTCTCCAGCTGGATGTCGATGATTCTGGCAATTTCCTCCTTGCCCAAACTCCTGAACGTAATGATGTCGTCGATACGGTTCAAGAACTCCGGTTTGAAGTGCTGCCGCAGCGCCTCGCGAATGTTGGAATCCGATAAACCGGTAGCCACATTCGAGGTCATGATGATCACGGTGTTTTTGAAATCCACGGTTCGGCCTTTTCCGTCGGTCAGCCGCCCATCATCGAAGATTTGCAGCATGATGTTCCACACGTCGGGGTGCGCCTTTTCGATCTCGTCCAGCAGGATGACGGCATAGGGCCGGCGCCGGAGGCTTTCGGTCAGATAACCGCCTTCCTCGTATCCGACATATCCCGGAGGAGCGCCGATCAAGCGCGAGACCGAATGCTTCTCCATGTATTCGGACATATCGATGCGTACCATCGCCCGGTCATCGTCAAAGAGAAATTCGGCAAGAGCGCGCGCCGTCTCGGTTTTTCCGACGCCGGTCGGACCCAGGAACATGAACACCCCGACCGGCCGGTTGCGGTCCTGCAGGCCCGCGCGGGAACGCCGGATGGCATTCGCAACGCTCTTCAATGCGGCATCCTGGCCGACGACTCTTCGGCCCAGCAGCTCTTCCATCCGGACCAGCTTCTGGATCTCGCTCTCCAGCATCTTGGTCACGGGAATGCCGGTCCATTTCGCGACAATCTTTGCAACGTCCTCTTCGTCGACCTGTTCTTTCAACATCCGCTCGTTCTGCTGAGTCTCGTCCAGACGAGTGTTCGCATTTCTCAACCGGCGTTCCAGCTCCTGGATCTTTCCATAACGGATTTCCGCCACCCGCGCGTAATTGCCCTGACGCTCGGCCTGCTGCTCTTCCACTCGCGCCTGCTCAATTTGCTCCTTCAGGGCGCGGATCGATTGAATCAGTTCCTTCTCGCTCTGCCACCGCAGCTTCATCTCGGTGGATTTTTCGCGAAGCTCGCTCAATTCCTTTTCGATCAGCGACAGCCGCTCGCGAGACGCCGGGTCGTCTTCCTTGCTCAACGCCTGGCGCTCGATCTCCAGTTGAATGATCTGGCGCTCCACCGCCTCCAGATCCACCGGCAGCGAATCGATCTGCATGCGCAGGCTCGCCGCAGCTTCATCGATCAAGTCGATCGCCTTGTCGGGCAGAAAACGGTCAGTGATGTAGCGATGCGACAGCATCGCCGCGGCAAGGATCGCGGAATCTTTGATCTTCACGCCGTGGTGAATTTCATAGCGTTCCTTGAGGCCGCGCAGAATGGCGATCGTGTCCTCGACGGTCGGCTCTCCGACATAGGTCTTTTGAAACCGCCGCTCGAGCGCTTTGTCTTTCTCGATGTACTTCTGGTATTCGTTCAGCGTCGTTGCGCCGATGCATCGCAGATCACCGCGCGCCAGCGCGGGTTTCAGCATGTTGGAGGCATCGACCGCCCCTTCGGCGCCGCCGGCGCCAACCAGCGTGTGAAGCTCGTCGATAAACAGGACGATGTCGGCCGCTTCCTCAATTTCCTTGAGAACCGCTTTCAGACGATCTTCGAACTCGCCGCGATATTTCGAACCCGCAATCATCGCGCCCAGATCCAGCGCCACGATCCGCTTGCGCTTCAGCGACTCGGGAACATCACCCGCAACGATGCGTTGCGCCAGACCCTCGACGATTGCGGTCTTTCCAACGCCCGGCTCGCCGATCAGGACGGGATTGTTTTTGGTGCGGCGCGACAGAATTTGCATCACGCGCCGGATCTCCTCGTCACGCCCGATCACCGGATCGAGCTTGCCCTTGCGAGCCAGATCCGTCAGGTCGCGCGAATAGCGCTCGAGCGCCTGATATTTTTCCTCCGGATTCGGGTCTGTGATCTTTTGCGTGCCGCGGATGGAAACCAGGACCTTCAGGATCGCGTCCTTGCTGAGACCGTGCGACTGCAGGAGCCGCCCGACGGCCTCGTCTTTGGCATTGCTCAACGCAATCAGAAGGTGCTCGGTGCTGACGTATTCGTCTTTGAACCGGTCTGCTTCCTTCTGCGCATCCTCCAGAATCCGGCCCAGCGCGGGACTCACGTAAATCTCGGCCTGACCCGAAACCGTCGGCAGCTTGGCGACCGCATCGGCCAGATCGCGGGCGATGCTCTGAAGGTTCACGCCCAGCTTCAGAAAAATCGGCAACACCACGCCGTCTTTCTGCTGGATCATCGCCCAAAGCAAATGCTCCGGCGCCACCTGCGGATGCCCCTTCTCTGAGGCGTGTGATTGTGCCGCCTGCAGCGCCTCCTGGGCCTTCAAGGTCAGCTTGTCAAAACGAATCATGATCAGTTGAATTAGCCACAAAAAGGCACAAAAGGCTCAAAAAGTTTTGTGAAATTTGTGTTTCTTGTGGCTATTTCCCTCCGTTACTCGCTCGCAATCTTGATCTGCTTCGGCTTGGCCTGATCTTTCTTCGGCAGCACGATCTTCAGCACGCCGTCCTTATAGTCGGCGCGGATTCTCTCTTCGTCCACCGTTGCCGGAATGGAAAACGCACGGCTGAAGACTCCATACGAGCGCTCGATCCGATGGTAGTTGTCATCCTTCGTCTCCTTCTGGAACTTGCGCTCCCCGCGAAGGCTCAACACGTTATTTTCGAGGTTCAACTGGATGTCCTTCCGGTCCATGCCCGGCAGCTCGGCCTTGACGACAATTTCGCCTTCGGTCTCGAAAATGTCCACCGACGGACTCCAACTCGTGGTTGCCGCAGGCTCGTCGGTCCGCCAGGTGCGCCCGGCATCGTCAAAAAGCCGATTCATCCGATCTTGCAACATATTCAAGTCACGAAAAGGATCCCATCTCACAATCGCCATGGTTTTAAGTACCCTCCTGAATATCTTAGTCGAGTACAATCATAAGATCTTAGTTTATCCATGTCAAGTATGAATTTCGACAATAAAGCACTTTAAATAAAGGGTCTCCGGAACCGTCAGAAGTATTGGATGATCAGCGGCTTGAGTCCGCCGTTCTAAGACCCGGAGCCAGCAGGAGGCGTCATTGGCGGCCTCGGCCAGCATTTCGGCAAAGATCGCCTCGCCGACGTGGTGCGAACAGGAGCATGTAATAAGGATGCCGCCGGGCCGGAGAAGCCGCATGGCCCGGTGGTTGATTTCCTTGTATCCCCGAAGGGCAGCTTCCAGGCTTTCCCTATTTTTGGCGAAGGCCGGCGGATCGAGGATGATGGTATCGTACCGCCGGCCTTCTTTATGCCGCTCCCGCAGGAAGTCGAAGGCGTTAGCCTCTATGCACTCCACGTTTTTGAGGCCGTTGCGTTCGGCGTTCGACCGGGCCAGCGCCACGGCTTGG
>DATEPX010000387.1:0-37856 GCA_035272945.1 Terriglobales bacterium | reverse complement strand
GGGAATCGCGCACAACCCGCGCGATTCCCATTTTTCCCACAGCCCCGACTGCTGCTGGTTTCTCTACGAGCCTAACAACTAAGGTTGGGGTGGGGCCAAATGAGACGATCAAAAGGGGCCAAATCAAGTTGACAAAACCAGCGTGGCCGGCGTCCTTCAGATTGAGTTCGGCAACGCCCAGATTAAGGCGCGCGGACGCGTAGTCCGGATAATCGGCAAGCGCGGCCTCGTACTGCTGCTTGGCCTTGTCGAACTGGTCCTTGAGCAGGAACTGGTTGCCTTTTTCGAATTTTGAACGGGCCTTGCCGGGAACTCTGTCGCCTGTACCTCCGAAAGGAACTGCCAGAAAAAGGTCATTGGGATGGACGTTGACGTAATCGTTGCCAAAGCGCGAATAGGCACGCATGTTCTCGGCTATTAATCTCGTTTGGGTCCTGGGCAAACGCGGGGATGCCCGCCAACACCAGAAGTGCGAGAAGGACGCCCAGTCGATCAAGCATCATGACCTCCTCGGTGGCACGCCGAGAGTATACCTCCGATTTGCAACCTTCTAGGCCGCATCCGCTTTCTGAGGTGTCACGACGCCCTGGAATTCCAATGGCAGATGAGCATCCATGAGGGACGCGCCTCCGTCCACATCAATCAGTTGCCCGGTGATCCAGCCCGCTTCTTCCGAGCACAGCAACGACACGGCGTTGCCGATGTCCGCAGGAGTTCCCAGGCGGCCCATGGGCGTCCAGCCGCGTTCCTGCCACTCGCGCAGGCCGTCTTGAAAAACCTGGGGCAGGCTGTTCAACACGCTATCCTCGATCCAACCCGGACTGATGGTGTTCACGGTGATCCCGCGATTGGCCAGCGCCACTGCAAAATAGCGTACCAACACTTCCATGGCGGCTTTGGCGGCGCCCATCGCGACCCAGGGTTGCCAGCTTCCAAAACGTCCGCCGGGCGCAAAGGTGATGGCGATGATTCGTCCGCCTTGCGACATTAGCGGCGCAGCTTCGCGCACTCCCACCATGAAAGCTTTGGCTTGCGAATCCACCGCGGTATCCCATTTGTCGAGCGTGATCTGCATGGGCGGCTCGTAGAAAGTTGGCGCTTCTGTGCGCGCGTTACTGACGAAAATGTCGAGCGCGGCAAATTCCGATTTGACGCGTGCGAACATGCGCTGGATTTCCTCGGGCTTGCAGACGTCGGCCTGCACCAGGAGACCATCCGAGCCGAGTTCGCGAATTTTAGCGAGGGTGGCCTCGGCCGCATCGCGATTTTGAAAATAATGAACCCCGACCCTGGCTCCCTGTTCCGCCAATTTCAAGGCAATCCCGCGACCGATACCCCTCGAACTGCCTGTGACCAGGGCCTGTTTCCCTTTGAGTGCCATAAGCACCTCCCCACCGGGCGGGAATGTTACACCGTTTCTCGCTGTCTGAAGCTGTTCTGAATGGCGCTATTGACATTCGCCTTTTATTCGCTCAGAATCGATCTATGGCGATTACACGGCGTCAGCGGCAGGTCTACGACTTCATTTCTCGGTTTGTTGCGGAGAAGGGATATTCGCCGTCTTTCGAGGAGATTGGCGAAGGCTTGGGACTGAACTCTCTTGCCACGGTGCACAAGCACATTTCCAACCTCGAGAAGAAAGGCCTGCTCACGCGTGACTACAACCGCAGCCGTTCCATTGACCTGCTGCCGCCGAAAGGCAGGCTGAAGCAGGCGATGTCGGTGAATACCGCAGTGGTTCTGCCGCTTGTGGGACGCATTGCCGCGGGCCAGCCGATTGAAGCAGTGGAGAATCCTGAAACCATTTCGCTGGCAGATTTCGTTCAATCCAAGGAAGTTTTTGTTCTCGAAGTCCGTGGCGAGTCAATGCGGGACGAAGCTATCCTGGATGGCGATTACGTGCTGGTGGAAAAGACCAAGGCCGCTCACAACGGAGACATTGTGGTTGCGCTGGTCGATAACACCGATGCCACGCTGAAACGCTTTTACAAGGAAGGCGATCAGATCAGGTTACAGCCGTCGAACGCGAACATGGCACCTATCGCGGTGCATGCCTCCGCAGTGCAGATTCAGGGAAGAGTGATCGGGGTGTTGCGGAAATATTAGCGGGGCAGGTCAAAGACTCGAAAAGCAAACCGCCTGGCGATTGCCGGGCGTTTTGGTGATCGATGAACAATCAGCCAATATGTTTATCGAGCGCCTTCTGGATGGTCTCCTTCGGAACATATCCCACGATCTGTTCCTTGACCTGTCCGTCCTTGAATACCAGCAGCGTGGGTATGCCGCGCACGCCGTAACGCATCGGCGTGGCGCTGTTCCGGTCCACATCCATCTTGGCGAACTTGACCTTGCCCTGATAGGCTTGCGCAACCTCGTCCACGATTGGAGCGAGAGCGCGGCAGGGGCCGCACCACGTAGCCCAGAAATCGATAAGCACGGGCTGCTCCGACTTCAATACGTCTGCGTCAAAGTTCGCGTCTGTGACTTCCATAATTGCGTTGCTCGCCTTGGCATCGCTCGACATCGTCCCTCCCGCCCTTATCCTAGCACTTTCATTAGATGCGATGAAGCGTGAGAAGTCGCAAGACGGGCCCCAGGCGTCAGGTCTCAGGAGGTCTCAGGTGCCAGGACTGAAGGGGTTGCCAGCAACAAGCGTGGAGACTCCACACTCAGCTTCCTGAGCCCTGAGATCCGCGACCTGTAACAAAAAGCGCCCCGAGACTTTTCAGTCACAGGACGCTCTCGGCAGCCCCCCCAGAACTGCCTGACTACGAGTTGGATATTAGGGCCGATGGGGTTGAGTGTAAACGTAACCTCCGTAATTCGGATTTCTAGCGGAGCAGTCCAGGAGTTGGTCTCCAAAGTAATCATCGCGGCGAACGCTGCGGAACTCTATTCCCGGTCCGTGCGCGCAGCAACCCCTTCAGAAGGAGCCATTAAGACTTAGAGATTCGCCCCGGGCAGGGGACAGGAGCGGCAGGTTACCCCACCCATACTTGATCTGGCGCCCAATTTGGGAAGATTGCAAAACCGGAAATTGCCTACTGTTTCTGCCAGCTCTTTCCGCCATCGGAAGTGACCAGCGTCGGGGTCTCCGTGATGGTAAGTTTGCCGTGAAGGGAATCGCTGAATTCGATTCTGAGGATGTCAGCCGTTAGGGCAGCACCTTCGACCATGGGGGTGACGCGCGTCCAATGCAACCCGAGATCCGCGGAATGATAGAGCAAGCCACTTCGTCCGCCTACCCACACGTCGAAGCCCTGTGCCGAGAGAGCACGGAAGCCCGTGGTGTGATCTACCTGAACTTTTTCCCAGGTGTTACCTCCATTGAAAGAACGTTGAGGAAGTCCGTCGTCCGATAAGCTCCAGCGGGTCGATTTCAGGTCACGCAGCAAACCGGGGGCGTTCGTGGAGGCAGCGGTGCTGGCCAGCCTTTCGGAGGCAAAGGCGGCCTGGGTCCCGGTGACATCGCTATCCACTTGCTTGGCCAGTTTCTGGTTACCTTCCTCGTTGTTCTTGCGCTTGGCGGACTTAACTTCTTGGGCTGGCATTTCAGGCGTCACTGCCACGAGTTCAGCGGCAACCTGATCGCTCTTGGTTCGCTCGTCCTTTGCCGCCATGTCGCTCAGTGCAGGCTTGGCAGCTACAGCCACACCAGCGGCAGGTACACCTTGGTCCGCAGCAGGCGGTGCAGCTTGCAGCTTCTCCGAAGGACGCGGAGCCAAGGCTTTATTTTCGGCGCTTAACGCCAACCGATCTGCTGGCGCAGGGATCTGAACAGCGGGCGGAGCGGCTGGTGCCGACCCAGCGAGGTTGTAGAGGTTTTGCGCCTCGTTGGCGTGGGTGCTCGGTGTAGGAGCTTTCGTTCGAGGTGCGATGGCGCGCAGGTTATCCCCACGTCCGGTCCTCGTCTGAGGCGTTTCTTTGCCTGAAAGCGCTGCCGGTTCTTCGGCTTCTGCTTGCTTCGGTACGTCTGACGCAATCAAGCTCCGCTCGTCGATCACTGGCTGCATCCGAGGATGCGAAAACCGCTCGCGGTAGAGCAATGCCATGGCGCTCACCACGACGACAAAGGCGGCCAGGGCCCCCCAGCGCAGCACAGGCCAACGTAACCAGTTCGCGGTCGGCCGGACTGGTTGTGCCTCGGCAGGTCCGCCGGTCGTCACGGGTTCAGGACACACCACCGCGATCACGCCGCGACATTCGCGGCAGCGCGAGAGGTGCTCCAGAACCTGGCTGCGCTCGCTCTCGGTTAGCGATTGCTCGACAAAAGACGTGAGCAGGTCAGGATCGGGATGTTCGCCAGCTCGGCTGGCCTGCAATCTCTCTCTCGCGATTTTGGGAAGCTGTTCCATCAGTCAATTGTGACGTCCCTATGGGACTCGTACATTCCTTGATGATTTTTCCAGCGCTCACGCGCTGGGCTGCCGAATAACGCCCCCTTTGGGGCTTGCGTCAGGGCGGGTCCAGAGACCCGCCGCCACACAGTTCTACTCTTCATCCGAGTACTCAATCCTGCCCCTCTCCGGCGCGGATGACCTTCTCTTTAGAGAACGCCGCGCCAGACGAATCTTGCGCCAATCGGCGACGAATATCCACTGTCAGATCACGAACATCCGCTTCAAGCGCTTCTTCGGCCTGGCGCCGGCTCAGACCCCTGTCTGTGAGTCGCCGGAAGATTTCCTTGCGTAAAGCCCGCACCAGCTTCTCTAACTTGCGGCTGACGGTTGACTCATGCACCCCCAGAATACTCGCGATTCGCGCCAGGGTGAGATGGTCGAGGAAATAACAGGAAAGGATGCAACGATCCTCTGGGGATAGCGCGGCCAGAGCTTCATCGGTCACAGCATTCAAGCGAGGATCAACTTCGGAAACCGGCTCCGGATCCTCACCCGCGAATTGCTTGCCTGATTCAGCTTCTTCTTCCAAGCTGACGTTGCGCCGCGTGCCACGATATGCATTGACATGCGATTGCGCGAGCACCGTGCGCAGCCAGCCTTCCAGCGAGCCGCGGCCGCTATAATAGGAAAGCTTAGAGACTCGCGCGCCCTCGCGATTATTAGCGCCATAAAGGTCGGCATAGATCGAGCCCGCGAGTTCGCGAGCTTTGGAGTCTTCGCGCGTGATGCTGAGTGCTGCGTCATGCAGCTTCTCCCGATAGCGGAGCATGAAGTCTTCCCAGGCTTGCTCGTTTCCAGCAGCGCAGGCACGGGCAAGGGCAAGCTCATTCACGCGAAGGCTGAGATAGAAATCTCGAACTCCTGCTTCATCAACATCGGCGGAGAGATATCTCTGAGCAATGGCAAGGAGAATGGCGGCAAAATCCTTTTCGTCCATAGCGTACTTGCGCGCTTCGCTCTTTTCGTACAGCGCCGCCAGCAAGGATTCCAGCTGACTGCAGACCAAAGCGGGATGGGCGCCGCCACTCATAGGTTGGATGGTAACAATTTTTTCGATGCGCGATGCAAGAAAGACGGACAGGTACGTTCCTCCAATAGTCAGGGTGGGAAACGCAACGCCCCGGGCGAGGAGGAGTTGGGCCACCACGCCCGGGGTGTGCCCTGCACAGACCGGGAGGGCAACATGAAGACCAAGCTATTGTTCGCGGTAGTCACCGCATTGGTTGCGATCAGCATGCTTCTTGCGGGGAGAATTCCAGCCAAGGCGGGCGAAATGCATTCCGCGTCGGGCTACAAGGTGCTGGCGCCCATCCGGCATGGGAACCTCACCGTATTTCCCGTCGTCGCGCAGAAAGCTCATGACACCGGCGACTTTCTGACGCTCGATGAAGGGCTGCGCTCCGGCGATGTGGTGGTGAGCGAATACGGCAGCGTGCGGCCAATGATTCGCCGGCGAACGCCTCAGTTCATCCCCAATCCCTCGGGCGGCGCTGAGGTCAACCGGTTGGTGCTGGTCAACAATTCCCAGCGTCCATTGCTTCTACTGGCGGGGGAGATTGTCACAGGGGGCAAACAGGATCGCGTAATCGGCAAAGACCGACTGGTGCCGGCGGAGAGCGATCCCATCGATCTGGGCGTTTTTTGCGTGGAGCCGGGACGGTGGGTGGGGACCAGTTCGAAGTTTGGCGCAGGTTACGGGGGCGGGGTAGTTCCCATGGCCGCTCCCGGGGTGCGCAGCAAGGCTATGGCAGACAAGGATCAGACCAAGGTATGGGCTGAAGTGCGAAGAGCGCAGAACCAAGCTGCAGCGGGCATCGCAGGAGGCGCGCCAACGGCCGCCGAAACTGTCGAGGTTCAAAGTACAACATCGTATGCGCGGGTCATGGATAACAAAGCCGTTCGCAAGCAAGTCGACTCCATAGCCGTGCCTATCGAAAACAGCTATCGCGGCCTGATGAAGCAATTGCGCGATCAAAATGCGCTGGGCGTGGTCGTGGCAGTAAACGGTGAGATTATCTGGGCTGATATCTTTGCCAGCACCGATCTGCTACAGAAGTATTGGCCGAAGCTGGTCCGTTCCTATGCTTCAGAAGCGATGGTGACGCGGACCAAGAGCAAGGATGTCGACGAGAGATCGGCGCAGGCGTTCCTCGACAATATGGAAGGGAAGCGTGAGGTCGTCGAAAGCGAGCCCGGCTTGTACCGGCACACCGAGATCACCGGGGAAGACTTCAAGGCCTTTGAATTGACGTCGCTGCTGCCGAAGACCGGGTTTGATCTGCACGTCGCCAAGATGGCTGAGTAGTTGGTATCGAGTACCTGGTACCCGGCAAATGCGTCTAGCGTTCGCGCTGGAAGCGGTAACGTCCTTGGCGTTCGGCGGCTGTCGCTTCTGCGACGGTGAGGAAGGCTCGTGCCGCGTGCGACAGGCTGGCTTGCTTTCGGTAAATCAGGCGCAACTTGCGGTCGAGCTGCAGCTCCCGGACTGGAATGCGCACCAGTTCTCCCCGCGCCAATTCGCCTTCCACGGCGATTTCGGGCACCAGGGCAACTCCATTGCCCATCACGATGTAACTCTTGATGGCTTGCAGGGTAGGCAGTTCGACATCCATGTGCAGGGGCGTCTTGTGGCGGCGAAAGGTCTGAATGACTTTTTCCCGGTAGGGCGAGGGGACAGTGTGAGCGACGAAAGACTCCGCGCCTAGCTGGCTGATGCTCACTTGTTTGGCAGAAGCTAAAGGATGGGCGGGAGGAACCACGAATGCCAACTCATCGAGGTAGATCACGATTGAGTGCAGCAGTGGTTCGTCGGAATCATAAGTCAGCAGGCCGAATTCGACGTTGTGCTGCAGCACGTCATCGGGCACCCTGCTGCCCAGAGCACGCTGCACAGTAACCTTGATCATGGGATGGTGACGCCGGAAGTCGGCCAGAATTGGCAACAGGTAGAGGACAGTGAGTTCGTTGGCGGCAATTACCAACTTCCCGGTCTGCAGCTCGCGCAGTTCGACCAAGGCTTCCTGTGCGTCGCCACGCAGGTGCAGTAGCTTCTCGGCGTACTCATGCAAGACCCGTCCTGCATCGGTAAGGAGACCTTCGCGGGAGGAGCGGTCAAACAAGGGCTCGCCTAGTTCATCTTCCAGTTTGCGAATGGTTTGGCTGACGGCTGACTGTGTGCGGTAGAGTTTTTCAGCGGCACGCGAGAACCGTCCTTCGCGGGCCACCGCCAGGAACACCTCTAATTGCGCGAGATCCATCTGCTGGGAAGTTCCTTATTAATACATAAGTATAACTTATTACAACCATCCTGGCTAATGATAATCGCAGGATTATAAGCTTGATTTATCTCGCCTTCTACGTAGCATAAAGCCTTCACCCCCAGCTTGAAGGAGTGTGAGCATGGAATCGGCACGCATCACGGTATTCGACACCACCCTGCGCGATGGAGAGCAATCCCCAGGATGCAGCATGAACGTGGAGGAAAAGCTGCGCATGGCGCGGCAGCTGGATCGTCTGGGTGTAGACGTGATCGAGGCGGGATTTCCGATTGCTTCGGATGGTGATTTCGAAGCCGTGCAAGCCATTGCCGCGTCAGTTCGCAGGCCCATCATTGCCGGTCTGGCGCGAGCGAAGCGGGAAGACATCGAGCGGGCGTGGCAGGCGCTGCGGCATGCCGCGCGGCCGCGTATTCACGTGTTCCTCGCGACTTCTGATATTCATTTGCAATACAAGCTCAAGGTTTCTCGCCAGCAGTGCGTCGAACAGGCTCGGGACGCAGTTCGGCTGGCCAAGTCCCTTGGCCCGGACGTTGAGTTTTCCCCCGAAGACGCCACGCGTACCGATCCGGAGTTCCTCTTCGAGGTCCTGCAGGCGGTGGTAGATGCAGGCGCTGCAACCCTGAATATTCCCGACACCGTTGGGTTTACAACGCCCGAAGAGTTCAAGACCTTGATTCTCGCCATCCGGCAGCGCGTTCGCGGCATTGAGAACGTTACCATCTCAGCCCACTGCCATAACGATCTCGGATTGGCCGTGGCCAATACCATGGCCGCTGTGGCCGCAGGCGCACGCCAGGTCGAGTGCACGATCAACGGGATCGGCGAGCGGGCCGGCAACGCTTCCCTGGAAGAAATCGTGATGGCCATCCGAGTTCGGCCGGAGCGTTATCCCTATGCGACGGGCATTGCAACCGAGCAACTGTTTCCGGCGAGCCAGTTGTTGACTGAGATCACCGGCGTTCCGGTTCAACCCAATAAGGCAATCATAGGCCGGAATGCGTTTGCGCACGAGGCGGGTATCCACCAGGATGGCATGCTGAAGAACCCCTTGACTTACGAGATCATGATGCCACAATCCGTCGGTGTGCCTGACAGCCGGCTGGTGCTGGGGAAGCACTCAGGACGACATGCCCTTGGGCTACGGTGCGAGAAGTTGGGCTACGCGTTCGATCGCCGCGAGCTCGACGAGGTTTACCGGCGGTTTGTGGTATTGGCCGACAAGATCAAGAATGTTGAAGATCATCACCTGTTGCAGCTGATTCGTGAAACTACGGATCAGGCGGTGCGCATGCCTCCCGCGCACGTGGAAACAATTCCCCTGGCCATCGCGGCGTCCGCGAATGCAGCGGCCAACAGTCGACCGCCGGGTGCGAAGCCGTTTCCGGTGCCTCGGCCTCCCGAGCGCAAGGATGCGAAGCTTCCCCTCCATCCCATGGCTGAGCATCATTACGAAGAAGATTATTTGTGGGGAGTGTAGCGGGAGAGCGCCAAAAGCGGGGTCCCCTTTTAGATTCGTCATGCGCCACGGCTGCAGGACGTTCAGGGGAAGGTCGAAACGGTAACCTCAGCGGCCAAAGCCCATACTCAAAACAAAGTCAGTATTGCAGCGCTAAAGCGCTGCGCCACCCCAAAGCAGAATTCTTTCCGCAGCCTGATGTTGCATCGGATAAAACTCGGTAATGTCCAAGATCTACTTCCTTTTTTCTTGCTCATAAGTTCTTCACGAACTTGATCACTTCCGAATCTGCTTTGGTACGATAGCCCAATGTTCCTGAAGCTCACCATCCTGCCGGGCGATGGCATTGGGCCTGAAGTGACCGACGAGGCCGTGCGCGTGCTGGAAGTGATCGCCGAGACTTTCGGGCACCAACTGGGGCTGGGGCGCAAGAACATCGGCGGCGCCGCCCTGGTCTCGGGCAACGATCCCCTGCCTGCCGATACGTTACAGGCTTGCCTGTCTTCTGGAGCAGTTTTGCTGGGGGCGGTGGGCGGGCCGGCATTCGATGAGTATCCCCGACATTTGCGTCCGGAAGCAGGTTTGCTGCGGTTGCGCAAAGAGCTTGGTGCATTCGCAAATCTGCGTCCGGCGGTGTGTTTCCCCGCTTTGCAGGAATCTTCTCCGCTGCGTCCGGATGTGGCGAAGGGCACTGACATTCTGATCGTACGGGAATTGCTGGGTGGACTTTACTTTGGCGAGCCGCGTTCAATTCAAGGCTCCGACGGCTCGCGTCTTGCAACTAACACCATGACTTATGGCGAAGCCGAGATTGCGCGTATCGCGCGCATGGGCTTCGATCTCGCGCGAACTCGCCGTCGCAAGCTTGTCTCTGTGGACAAGGCCAATGTGTTGGAATGCTCGCGGCTTTGGCGCGAAGTGGTCACGCGGGTTGGCAAGGATTACGGCGATGTCCAACTTTCACATATGTATGTTGATTCAGCCGCCATGTTGCTGGTCATGCGGCCAGTGGACTTCGACGTGCTGCTTACCGAGAATATGTTCGGCGACATTCTCTCGGACCAGGCGGGAGGAATCGTCGGCTCGCTAGGTTTGCTGGCTTCCGCCAGTATTGGTGGTGCCGTCGGCCTATATGAGCCGGTGCACGGCTCGGCTCCGGACATCGCGGGCAAAGGGACCGCCAACCCTCTCGGCGCGATTCTCTCAGTTGCTATGCTGTTGCGGCATTCCTTTCACCTTGAGCGCGAAGCCGCGTGCATCGAGTCGGCGGTATCGCAGGTTCTCGACGCCGGCTGTCGCACCCGCGATCTGATTAAAGCCGGCCAGCCCGCCACCAGCACGACGCAGATGGGCGAGAAGGTTAGGGAATCGGTCAAGCTGCTGGCTGCTCGTCATGAGGTAGCAACCTGACTTGGCAACCAAAAAAGGGCAGCTTCGGTTTTCCATAGAAAACAAGTCTCTCGCGATGGTGTTCGGTAGTAGAATTGTCCGCATCGCATTTCCCTCCCCCCTGGGGATGGCAGGAGGCGCTGTATGCTCTCCAAATGTGCCAACCCGGCCTGCTCGACTCCCTTCCTATATTTGCATCAGGGCAAGCTATTCCGCATTGAAGTGGACGCGAAACCGGATCGCGTGAAGCCAGGCCCGGTCGGAAGCGAGAAGAAGCCCGTGCGTCGCACGGAACTTTATTGGCTGTGTGATTCTTGCTCGTCTCGGATGACGGTGGCTTACGAACAGAATGTGGGCGTGGCTACGGTTGAGTTGCTTTCGTACCAGGCGGCATCATAGGCTGGCCGCGCGGGAGCCAGCGCGCCTTGGGGCGTACTTCCCTGTCATCGCGTTCCAGCGGATTTTCAGCACTTCGAAGAACATACGCGTGCCGTCGCGGAGAGGACTGATAGTCGTCTTCTCATCGTGTGCCCATTGAACGGGCACTTCCACTACTTTGAAACCCTGTTTTTGAGCCAGAAAGATCAATTCCGGGTCGAAGCTCCAGCGCTCAATGGTCTGCAGGGGAAAGACTGCCCGGGCGGCGCGAGAAGTGAAGGCTTTGAATCCGCACTGGGTGTCCTTGTATTTCAGCCCAAGGACGACTCGCAACATCACATTGAATAATCGCCCGAATAACTGGCGGTATAGCGGCTGGCGTTCGGTCTGCAGCTCAGTCTTCATCCATCGCGAGCCGATGGCAACGTCAGCGCCGTTCGCGATCGCCTGAAACAGCTTCGCAGCTTCCTCGATGGGCGAGGACAGATCGGCATCGCTGAACAGGACGACATCGCCACCGGCATTCAGCATGCCGGCACGCACGCTGTAACCCTTGCCGCGATTTCCGGGATTCTCGACCAGCTTCATCATCGAGTTTTTTTCGACGAAACGGCGGACGATGCCCGCGGTGTCGTCGCGCGAACCATCATTCACCACAATTAACTCTGCATCCCAGCCTTGTTCTGCCAGATAGGTCAGAACTTTATTCAGCGTCGGCACAATACGGCGGCTCTCGTTGTAGGCGGGAATGACAATGCTGTATTGCAAAGCGGTTCTCGGTTATTAGTTTAGTTTAACCGTTTGTTCTCGTGATGGAAGCGAAGGATTGAGGCGAACGTACTGGCACACTGAGAGACGGGGAAACCCCCGTCTGTACTTCAGTTCCTGTGGGTAGAGAACCGTTTGCCGCGTCTTGGCAGTATCTTGCCGGGCGGGTCAGAGACCCGCTCCACAGGAGCCGTAAGTATGTCTGGGGTCAGGCCACCAGGCGGTGTTTGGAGAGCATGACGAAGAACTCGTTCACCAGTTCTAGGTCCCAGAGCCCGGAGTGGGCTTCATCGCGCATGACCACGACGGACTGGTCGTGGGTCTGAGCGGGCTTATACGGCCGAGCGGTCCGTAGCGCATCGTACACGTCCACCACCTGGAGTACGCGGGCGAGAAGCGGGATCTGTCCCTTGCGCAAACCGTCGGGATAGCCGCTGCCATTCGGATGTTCGTGATGGGAGCGAATAATGGGCAGCACTAGGCGAAGCGATCTCAGAGGCTTGCAGATCGTTTCCCCGGTCACAGGATGCTTCTTCATAATCTCCCATTCTGCGGGAGTGAGATTGCTGCCTTTTTTCAGGATCTCGTCCGGTACCGCGATCTTGCCTAGGTCGTGCAGATAGCCGCCCCGCCGCAAGGCCACCAGCGACTCCTGGTCCAGTCCGAGATGCCCGCCAAGATCGCAGGCATAACGAGACAGCCGTTCGCAGTGGCCTTCGGTATAAGGATCGCGGGACTCTACGCTCAAGCCCAAGGTACAAATGACGTTCTCCGCTGATTCCAACTCATCGGTGAATTCTTTCAATTTGAGCAGCGACTTAACGCGCGCAAACAATTCCTCTGCAAAGATGGGCTTGTTAAGAAAGTCGTCAGCGCCGGCCTCGATGCCGCGCAGCTTGTCTTCGCGATCGCTAAGACCGGTTATCAGGACGACAGGAATAAGGCGGGTGACGGGATTCTCTTTGATGTCGCGGCAGAGTTCGTAGCCCGATTTGCCGGGCATGACCACGTCGAGCAAGATCAGATCGGGAGGATATCGGTGAATCTCATTTTCCGCCGCTGCGGCGTGGGAAACGGCGACCGCGTCATAACCGCGGCTGGAGAGTAGTTCCTGCATCAGCAGCACCACGTCGGGGTTATCGTCTACAACCAGAACCCGCGGCGAGCGGCGCCGAGCTGAAAGAAGTTTCCCCATCTCCCAATAGGAATCGATTTCAGAGGCGAACGTTGTATGGCGATTCTGGGAATCCATCCGAACCCACTGCGACCCGAAGCAAGCACCCTTAATTGTAGCCAGATTCATTGTAGGACGGCAGGGGGCAAGAATGAAGAATGATTTTGTTGACGCCGTGTGCGTCAAGAATCTTGAACGCGGGACTCGCAGTGCGGGCTGGGTTCAACTCTCTGCTTGTCAGGGGGTTGATCTAGCGCAAGTAGGCACCGGCTGGCTTTGGCGAGGCAAGAATCTAAAGGCGGGGCGGCGGATCTTAGACCCGCCTGGCAAACCGGCCTATAAACTCCTGCGTTCAAGTTCGAGGAGCGCTTGTTTTCGACCCACCCCCCAGCGATAGCCCCCCAAACCACCATCTTCGCGCACAACACGGTGACAGGGGATCGCAACCGCTAGGCGATTTGTGGCGCACGCGCGGGCCACGGCGCGAGTGGCTCGGGGCTCGCCAATCGCCTTGGCAACCTCGCTATAGGAACGAGTTGCGCCGTAAGGAATCAATTGCAGGTATTCCCACACGCGCCGCTGAAAGGCGGTTGCCTGGATGTCCAGAGGCAGCGCCGAATTCAGCTTTTGACCCTGGAGCCGCTGGAGCAGGCCATCTTTCCACATGCGCAGTCGGTCGTCGTCCCGCCTGCGGTTGGCAAATGGAAACTCGTGCTTTAACCCCTCTACCAGCTCTTCGTCTGAATCAGCGAACTGGATGGCACAGATGCCCTTGTCGGTGGCCGCTACCAGCATGCGGCCCATCGGGGACTCGGCGAAAGTGTAGCGAATCGGTGCCGCGACCGCTCCTCGGCGGTACTTGTCAGGCGTCATTCCAAGCTGGGAGGCAGTCCGCTCGTAAAGACGGCTGCTCGACCCGTAGCCTGCGTCATACATGGCCCGAGTGACCGAATGCCCGGCCTGCAGGTTGCGCTTGAGCAGGTTCATGCGGCAGGAATCAGCGTAGGCGCGCGGCGTGACTCCGAGCACAGCCTTGAATGTGCGCTGCAGGTGAAAAGGACTCTGGTGGAAGACCTTGGCCAGGCGCGACAGCGTGACTGGTTCATCCAGATGTTGCTCGATGTACCGGCAAATGCCCTTCACGGTCTCCAGTTGTGTGCTGCCCGTGGCCGCTTTCGGCCGGCAACGCAGGCAGGCACGATAGCCTGCTCGCTCCGCTTCTTCGGCTCGCCGGTAGAAGGTCACATTCTCACGGCGTGGATGCTTGGCCGCGCACGAAGGCCGGCAAAAAACTCCGGTGGACGAGACGGCAAAAACAAATTTGCCATCCTGAGCGGCATCGCGTGCGAGTACCGCCTGCCACCAGTTGTGATCGTCGCTTGGCATTGCTGAGAGCCCCTGCTGTTCAAGTATCGCATTGGTTGTCATGATGAGAAAGATAGGCCTGGTGGGCCTGGCCGTGCTATCCGAATCTTGCCCTCAAACTAAGGTTTGTGCGCTAATGCTTGTGAACCATGAGCTATCCAACGCCAGCATCTTCCTCGGAGGTGATGGCCGCGCACGTCGTCCCTGAGATTGAACTAAATGCCCGCGATCCCGCCAAAGAATGGCAATCAGCTTCCCCGGTAAGCTTTTGCTCCGACTGGCAGGGGAAGAATCCTGACCCGGCGCTCGACACCGAGGTCCGCGTACTGTGGTCGTCGTCAACTCTCTATCTGCGATTTGCCTGCCGCTACCGGGAGTTGCACGTGTTTAATGACGCCGATCCTAACGGCCGCCGTGATCACTTGTGGGAGCGGGACGTCGCCGAGGCTTTCCTCCAACCCGACCCTTCGCGACCTCGCTACTACAAGGAGTTCGAGATCGCACCCAATGGGTTCTGGATCGATCTGGACGTTTCTCCTATGCCCTTGACAGATTTGAAGAGCGGCCTGCAGCGGTCAGTGTGGCTGGATCAAGGCAACGATCTCTGGGCCGGGGAGTTGGCGATCCCGATGAAGTCCCTGACGGCGAGTTTCGATCCCACGGCGGTCTGGCGAACTAATTTCTACCGTGTGGAAGGACCGAAGGAGCCGCGCGCCTATCTAGCCTGGTGCCCCACCAACACGCAGCAACCCAACTTCCACGTGCCCGGCGCTTTTGGTAAATTACGGTTCGACAGTTCGAAATAGTTCGAAATAGTGATGATTGCATCCGCGGTCGGCAAAAAGCCTAACTTCAAGCACCGCTTTCGACAAAGGAGAGTCTCGTGACGACACTGCGGCGTTTCACGGTTGTTCCCGGCCTTGTAGTTCTTTTTCTTTCTGCTGCTCTGGCACAGCAGCAATCCAAACCTGCCGGGGTACTCACCGGCAACGATCTTAAGGCGGTAGTGCCCACCAGCTACTTCTACCGTGGGCAGAGTGCGAGCGTGCAACTGCGGAACTCCGGTGGGATTCGCACGAAGGATGGCAGGTACATTCTTGCCGCCATGGTGGACACCTCGGGATACGCCGCCGATGTGGCGCAGAAATATCAAGGCTTCCTGATCACAGAAGTCAAAGTCAACGTTGAGGGATCGGATTTGGCCCCGGGTCAATATGGGTTCGGTTTTACTGGCGACAAATTTATTGTGACAGATGTTGGGGCCAGCGATGTTTTCAGTGTTTCTTCCAAGCAGGACGAGAATCTGAAACGCCCGGTTCCGTTGAAGATCGTGGAGGAAGGCGGTGCGTACCGGCTGTATGCAGGAAAGAAATACGTCAGCTTGAAAGTGGAGTAGAAGAAAGCCACGGATTAACACGGATTTCCGAGCGGCGAAATCCCTGCTTATCCGTGGCCACTTTTGGCAGAATACGGGAAACCGAGATTTCTCGCTTCGCTTGATTGACAAGGCCGGCTAGTGCTAGTGCGTGTAGGGCTGCAGCGTGGTTAACACGATGTCCATGCCAGCGCGCTTTCGTATTTCGGTCAAGAGCGCGGAGGCGGCATTCTGGTAGGTCTTGGCGGGGTCGGAAGGATCGGCCCAGACCGCGTCGTAAATGATCTGCGCTGCTTCTCTCACATCGATGTGCATCGCGGCTTCCATCTGATCGGCCTGTTGCTCGAGACTTTCATAGCAGCCCTTGCAAATGGCGGCCGGTTCGGCGCTCCCTTCATGATTCTCTTCCAGGCTGCAGCGGAAACTGGCCGCGGCGTTGATCTGCATATTGGCAGAAAATAGTTCGGACCTGAATTGCTTCAGGAATCCCTCGCGCTCCTCTTCCAGGTCATCAAGGCTGGGCACGGGTTCAGCAGTCTGCACGGTGGGAGCCGGCGCTGTCGCAGGCGAGACTCGCTGATTCGATTTGCACACCGGGCAAACGGACTGGTCGGCGTCATAGTAGGCGTGACAGTTGGCGCAAGGCAGGCCGTAGCAGATCTGCCGTCCACTGATGGAATCCGATTGCCGGACATTGACGTCGGGTTGAAGAGCCGCTTCGGATAGATTGTTGTTGGCGATGGCCTGCCTCGTACCGGTTGCACCCATTGGATCGCTCCCAACTCGGACTCTACGGATGGTTACTCGTCTTGCTAATGGTCATTCTAGGATTACTGCGCTGAAAAATAGAGACACGGCAGTGCATGTCCTTTAGCCGCATGTGCAACATTGTTTGGCGCGCGAACGTTACCGGGCGTCAGGCCTCATCAATTTGAGCAATTCGTCTTTGCGCGCTCGATACAGGGATTGGGCGGGGTCGATCCGTGCCGCGATCTCCAGCTCTGACAAGGCCTCATCATAGTTACCCATATTGATCAGGCAGGCCGCCAGGTAGTAGTGATTGTCGGCAGAGGGCTCCAGTCTTACTGCCTCCCGGTATTCTTTGAGAGCAGAAGATAAGTTTCCCAGACCTGCCCAGGCGATCGCCAGGTAGTGATGAGCCGAAGTCGAATCGGGGCTGAGCGAGACCGCAATTTGCAACTCGCGGGCAGCTTCCGCTTTTTTGCCTGTGAGCAGCAAAGCTTGTCCTAAAACGCGGTGCTCAGCTGCCCCAGTGGGATTGGCCTGGACCGAGAGGCGCAACTCTCCGATGGCGGCGTCGTACTCATGCCTGGCCATCAGGGCCTTAGCCATGCAGTTGTGTCCGCTGGACCAGCTGGGGTCCATGCGGAACAAGTCACGGAACTCGGCGATGGCGGCATCGTACTCGCCTTTATCACAGTAGGTGCCGCCTAAATTGTTGCGGATAGCCGGCTCTTGCGGCGCCAGGCGCTTGGCTTCCTGATACTCAGCAATCGCCTCATCAAGCTTATTCTGCTCATGGAGAACCAACCCGAGATTGGTGTGCGCCTCCCAGTACTGTGGTTTCAACTTAAGAGCGTGACGATAGTTTTGCACCGCTCCGGCAAAATCTCCTTTGTCGCGCAGCGCACCGCCCATGTCGTAGTACGCCTCGGGATCGTCGGGCAGTCGCTCGAGCGCTTCCTGAAATGCGTGCAGCGCAGCGTCATATTGGCCGTTTGAGGAAAGGGCATGGCCCAGAAATTTGTAGGCTTCGGCATTGTGCGGGTCCATGCTCAGGGCAGTGCGAGCCTCGGCAATGGCATTTTCGGAGTCTCCAGAGCGGTAGAAGAGACCAGAGAGCCGGCTGTGGGTCTCGGGAAAATCGGGCATGAGACGCGCAGACTCGGCGAACTCGTCGAACGCTTCATCCCACTTCTGTTGCCGTTCCAATAGGCTGCCAATGGCGAAATGCAGCGCGGCGGCATCGCTATTGACCTTTACCAGGTTCTGTAACTCCCGCTGTGCCTGCTGATATGACTTCTGTTGAATGAGTCCTGCGATTGGACCGAGTTGAGGTGAGCAGGATGTATCCGATGCAATCTCTACCGGCTTGCCCTTTTGCAGGACGGCAATCAGGCCGGCGTCGGCCCCCGCCGCTCGAAGAGTCTTAACCGTCGAGTCTATGGCAACAAAGCTATAGCCGCGATCTTGTGCGATTCTGGCAACGCGGTTCGTGGAGACGCCTGCCATCAGCCAGGCCGAGAGTTGAGTGCAATCGACGGGTTTGGCATCCGCAGCCTGGGCGCAGGACGCCACTGCAGCCAGCAAGAAGGGAAGCACGAATTTGCGCGACACGCGTACTCCTTGGCGGGGGAAGGAAATTCCGACGGCGCTTTCCCAAAATAGCCCGCGAAGGTAAGGCAGGGTAGGTAACCGAGGTAATGCCGACCTGGTGTCCACAACTTCCTCTCTCCGAAAGAGATACCTGAAACGCCAATCGGACTAGGTCTCGGATCGCACATTAGCAATCCGGAATGGCTTCGGGTAAACTGACACTTCGACTGGGGAGGATTTCGATGTTTGAAGGTCTATTTCAACCGATGCACCTGCTGGTGATCTTCTTTGTAGCCCTGCTGGTGTTCGGCCCCAAGAAACTGCCCGAATTAGGCAAGGGTATCGGGGAAGGTATTCGCGCATTGAAGAATGGGATGAAAGAACCACCTCCCGAGCAGGCAAAAGAGCAGAACAGCACGGAAGGCAAAGGCTAGCGTTTAGCCTCAATTCTAAGCCTCTCGCGAGAGCATGTGGGGCCGGTTCTTCGAACCCCTGACTGGGCGGGTCAGAGACCCGCCTCCACACCGATCCTGCAAGGCGGGAGGCTTGCTCCGCCTATCTCTAGTAAGTGCAACCTGTCCAGGTAAAAACAGAATCTCAGTGCCGTCGCCAGGTGCCGCACCTCTGCGGTAGGACAGAGTTCTCCGAGTTCAAGCTTGGACATTGAAAAGGCTTAGGATTAGTGGACCTTACCTGAGCGAGGAAGGCTGTACGCCTCAGCTTTTGTATCCACTACAGGCCTTGCTGAATCAAGAATAAGATGCCGAGTAGCGAGTTTGTGAAGCATGTGGAAACAGACTCCCACCAACAATATTCACCGCCTTTCCGATCTTCCATCCTTCAAGCTCTAAACGTTGCGGTTCTGGTGCTGGCACTATTGGTTGCAGGTCAGGCTGTGGGTCAGATGCCGGGTGCACCGCCGGCTCCGAGTGACTCCGGTGCGCGGCAGAGCAGTAACCGGGCGCCCGTCAGCGCACCTCCCCAAAGTTCGTTTTCGGGCAGTGTCCCGGCGGGCAACGCCAGCAGCGAAATCATCCCCTTGACGTTTAGAGACGCCCTCGATCGCGGACTGCGACAGAATCTTGGGCTGTTGCTGGCGTCGGATAACACGATCGCAGCTCGGGGGCAGAAATGGCGAGACCTGAGTGAGCTGCTGCCGAAGGTGAACTTCAGCGCCGCCGAAAGCGTGCAGGAGACCAGCCTGGCCGCTCTCGGTTTCAGGTTGCCCGGCCTTCCCCGGGTGATTGGACCTTTTGGCTTCTTCGATGGCCGCCTGTTCCTGAACCAGTCGCTTTTCAACCTGACCGACATTCAACACGAACGTGCCGCAACCCTGAATGTGAAAGCGGCTCAATACAATTACAAAGATGCGCGCGAACTGGTTGTGCTCGCCGTTGGCAACTCATACTTGCAGGCATTAGCGGGAGAAGCCCGCGTGGAAACCGCCGATGCACAGGTGAAGACGGCCCAGGCGCTCTATGGCAAGGCGGTTGATCAACAGAAGGCGGGAGTCACGGCGGCTATTGATGCCTTGCGCGCACAAGTGGAATACCAGGCCCGCCAGCAGCAGCTCATCGTCGCTCAGAATAATTTTGCCAAGCAGAAACTGGGGCTGGCGCGCATCATCGGACTTCCGCCTGGTCAGGACTTCACCCTGGTGGACAAGGCGCCCTACGAACCCGTGACCACCCTAGGCCTCGAGCAGAGTCTCGAGCGGGCGTATGCTGCGAGACCGGATTATCAGGCCTTGCTGGCGGAGACCAAGGCGTCGGAACTGTCCCGCAGGGCAGCAGCGGCGGAGCATCTGCCGGCACTCGCCGTGGCTGCGGATTACGGTGATATTGGCGTGAACCCATCGAATTCGAACGGCACTTACCATGTGACCGGCACCATCAACATCCCGATTTTTCAGGGCGGCAAGGCGCATGCTGATGCGCTGGAGGCGGAGGCTACGCTTCGTCAGAATCGGGCGCAACTGGAGAACCTGCGTGCGCAGATTGACTACGAAGTCCGCACAGCCATGCTGGATTTGAACGCTGCCGCCGATCAGGTCGCGGTCGCACGCAGTTCCGTTGATCTCGCCGGGCAGACTCTTACCCAGGCGCAGGACCGTTTTGCTGCCGGGGTAACCGACAATCTCGAGGTAATCCAGGCCCAGGAAGCGCTGGCCAGCGCCCATGAAAACTATATCGCCAGCCTGTACGCTCATAACGTTGCCAAGGTAGAGTTCGCCAAAGCTATCGGGTCTGCGGAAGAAGGCGTGAAACAATATTGGAAAGGCAAGTAATCATGGACCCGGGTACTGACGTGATGCGCGAGGCTCCAGCAGCGAATCGCCAAACGGAGCAGCCCGCGCCGGAGGTCGAAAGAGGTGGATTTCGCGAGCGGCGCCGGTCTGCACTAAGAAACCCGCGAGTGCGCTTGGGACTCGTCCTTGCTGCCCTGGTGGTTGTGGCGGGCGCTGTGCTTTTATGGATTTATTTCAGAAGTTACGAATCGACCGACGACGCTCAAATTGACGGCCACCTGAATCCCATCAGTGCGCGCGTTTCCGGCCACGTCCTGAAACTGAATGTGGCCGACAACCAGTATGTGCACGCCGGAACGGTGCTGGTGGAGATTGATCCTGCCGACTATCTGGTTGCAGTGGAGCGTGCCCAGGCCGACTATGCCGATGCGGTTGCCGCGGCCGATGCTGCACGAGTCAATGTGCCGATCACCTCGGTGAGCACCACCGGCCAGGTGAGCGCAGCACGGGCGGATGTCACTAGTACCCGGGCTGGAATCACGGCTGCCAGCGAGCAGTACCAGGCTGCCAAGGCACAACTGCTCCAGGCGCAAGCCAATGATGGACGGGCGCAGAGTGATCTTCGCCGTTACCAACAACTTGTGGATAAGCAGGAGATCTCGCAACAGCAATATGATCAGGCGGCCGCTGCCGCGCAATCCACCGCCGCCGCAGTACAGGCGGCAACCGCGAACGTTAACGCGGCGGAGCAGCAGGTGATTCAGGCACGTGGCAAATTCGACCAGGCCGAAGCGAATCTGCGTACTGCTGGAACCGGTCCCAAGCAGGTCGCTGCAATTCGCTCTCGAGCTGCGGCGGCACAAGCAGAAGTGCAACGCAGGAAAGCTGACCTCGACCAGGCGCAACTGAACCTGACCTATACGAAAGTAGTCGCCCCAGTCAGCGGTGCTGTTAGCAACCGAACGGTGGAGGTTGGGGAGAACGTGCAGGCGGGGCAGCAACTCATGAAGATCGTGCCGCTCGAGGATGTCTGGGTTACCGCCAACTTCAAGGAGAATCAATTGCGCAACATGCGTCCCGGGCAGACGGTCACGATTTCCGTGGATGCGAACGGGAAAAGCTACACAGGACACGTCGACAGCATTGCCGGGGCCAGCGGAGCCCGTTTTAGCCTGCTGCCGCCGGAGAATGCTACCGGCAACTACGTGAAAGTTGTGCAACGCATCCCGGTGAAGATCGTGTTTGAGCCTGGACACCTGAAGGGACATGAATTGCGGCCTGGCATGTCGGTTGAACCGAAGGTCTGGATTCGCAACTAAAATCTAAGATCATGGCATTATTTCAACGCTGAGTGGCCAACCCGGTCTCTCGCCCACATCAGATCAACACTGCCCTTGGCGATGAGCAGGTCATCGCGACCATCCTCGACACGATGCGTCGTCTGGAAGTGAAGCCCGATCTAAAACCTATGAGCCTCCGCGGCATGCGCTAAGCCAGTACCAGCCTCAGATACGCCTCATCCAGAAACTGGAGGGCCATGTGCGCTGGCCATCTATCGTGGGCACGAACCTGCGCTTGTCTCGCGCCATCTTCAGATAGCTCTGCGGCCACCGCGGAAAAGCTTTTTCCAGGACCTCCGGAAAGAAGAGTTGCATGGCGCTGCTGCTCCACAATACTTCAAATTCCCGGTTGAACGCCAAAAACGCCTGCAGCAGATACTGCTCGGACCAGAAGCATAGATTTTTCAGCACCGCCTCGCGTGGATAATCGGAAGGCAGGAACACATCGTGCACGTGGACCAGAACTCCACTCTGCAGGCGCGGGAGGATGTCCAGGTACTCATAAACCACATCGCTGCCGATGCTCACCACGTGGCTGGAATCGAGAAACAGGATATCGTCTCTTTGCAGGGACGAGAAGATTTCGGGAGGGATCTGCTGCACCGGCCTGGGAATGACTCTCATTCGCCCGTCAAGACCGCTCTCTGGCAGCCGATCGGGGAAGGGATCAATCGTGATGAGTTCTCCCCGATTTTCTCCCGCTTGCAGGTTGGTGCGCAGTGCGGCGGCCATGACGCGAGTGCTGAACCCGCCACCAACTTCGACAATGTGCGCCGGTCTGCGTTTCCGAACGAACGAGTAAGCGATCTCAGCATCCACCCCCTCGAAGAATCCATTGTTGTAGTGATAGCTACTGCCATCGTCCTTATCTTCCGGGAAGTCCCATTCCTTACCGTATTCGGATACAAAGTTGCGCAACCGGTCGACTTGCTGTTTCAGGCGCAGATCGACTCCCGCCGGGAGGGAACGGACCGGCCAGTCTCGAGACTCCAGCGCTGCCAGATCCGGCACGGGCCAGTAATAATGATTCGGGCTAACGCTGACGCCCAGATTCTGGAGAGTCCGAAAAGCGTGAACTGCCAGCGAAAGCAGGCCATCGTTCCCGTGCAGTTTCCTGGCTACTTTGCAGAGGACGCCATTGTCCCGGTGGTGCGCGGGATGCTGCTTGGCATTTCTGGGCTGATTACTCCCAGGATCGGCAGGGCGGACTGGAACAGCGAAGTTGTTCCCCAGGGTTGTCCCAGAACTCGCAGTGGAATCCAAGTGGCTCATGGCATTCGCTTGAACGATACTCGGATGACAGCAACTCGCGGAGGTTTACAGCAGCGGGAAAGAAAATGCCGCAGCAAACGCTGGAGTTCACCGAACATAGTCTTCGGTCCGGGTTGCTGCGGGCGGGAGTTGCCGCCCCGCTATTTAGCGGGCGTGCTACTCGGTCGCGCTTGGGCACTTTGGGGATTGGACAGAGCGTCCTTTGCTGCCTGGGGAAGCTTATCCGCATTCGCTAACAGCAAGCTGACCTGCCACAACTGAGTGTTCAAAAGGGTCTGCTGAAAGCCGGGCATGCCGGTCATACGAATTCCTCCCGAGACTTTCCAGAAAGTCTCTCCGGGTGGATCATCCGTCACGCCCTTACCCTGAAAAAGGTCGGGGGGTTTCGGGTACATGCCCTTGGCAATAGCCGTTGAAGCTTGCCCGGGAAGTCCGTGACAAACAGCGCAATGTTCGCGGTAGATCTGGGCTCCTGCGACTAGGTTGGACTCATTCCAGGGAAGAGGTACATCCTTGGGCATTTCCTTTTCTGCCCGCGCATGGAGTGCCTTGCGAGCGAGCATCTTCTCAAAAGGCATGGCTTGCGCCGACGTGGCGACGGGGGCGCTGCCCGAATCGAAATACACATATACCGCAAGCGGTATGGCGATCAGGCCGAGGATCAAACCGAAGACGAAGGCTTTCACTGCGTTCTCTCCTTGTGGAAAAGCATTTTCTCACGATGACCCGAAAAAGAGGTAAACCCACGGTCTTCAAAAGGTCGAACAAACTTGGGACAAAAAGTCGACCGAACTTGGGACAGTGTCATCCCTGGTGACAGAATATCTCGAAGATTTGCAAGTGTGCTCTGGCTTTTGCTTGAATGCACTCTGCTTGACTTCTAGACTCGATGCCGTTCCCAGCTAGGGGACGAGGAGAGACAACATACCAGTGCGACCAATACCAGTCGAACCAGAAGGGCTTCCTGAATTCTCCAATTAGAAAACGGGTACTAGTTTGTTCTTCTTCAGCAACATGCGCCGGCTGGCCGTGGCCACGACATCAGCAACGCGCGCGCCGGTTACATAGGATGCCAAGCCACAGCTTAGGGCCAGTTCGTCAGCAGAGCGATTTTCTGCATTCCAGCGATCGACCTCGGTCAACAGACGAGCGACCGCGCGTTCTGCCTGCTGCTCTGCCGTATCCGGCATGACGACCAGAAATTCGTCGCCGCCGTAACGGAAAACCATATCCGATCCGCGAAACGTGTTTTTCAGAAGCCGGGCAGCCTCAGACAAGTATCGGTCGGCAGCTGGCTGCCCGACTCGCGTATTGATGGACTTAAAGTTATCGACATCAAGCATTAGCAGGGTCAGAGCGCTGCCGGTGCGACTGGCTCGGGCGACTTCCTTATCCAGCATCTGATCCAGGGCGCGCCGGCTAAGCAGCTGGGTCAGAGGATCAAGCAACGACAGTCCTTGCAGCCTTTCATTGAAAATGAGCTCCTGAACCAGCGCCTTGCGGGTGGCGTTCAACTCACGTTTCTGGGCAATAATGTAAATGTTAAATAGCAGCACCAGGGAAATGAGACCAAAGAAAAGCTGCGGCAGATAGCGGCCCTCGGCGTGGAACAGAGTTGGTTTCCACGCCAGGTTTGGTGCTATTAGAGCAGCAAAGCCGGCTCCCAGAACCAGTATGACGAGCAAGGAGATCGACCATAATTGCAGGTCGCGGCTGCTGAGAGACTGGAACTGACTCTGGATCTCCTCAGTCCTCACCGAAGCCTGGAACTCCTCGGCGCGATCGTATTTCCCGTTTGGCTTGCCATTGTTACTTTCTGCGTTATTTTCTGCTGGCCACATACTCGTACTCTCCTGCGATCTTTTCACCCCGCCTGCTCCCAGCCGGAACTGACGGCTACTCCTGCCTTTGCTTATTGCTCGAGCGTCACCGTGATGCTGACTTGCTGCTGAATCGCGCTGCCGTTACCTGCTGTTCCCGTGGCGATCACCTGGATGGTGTGCGAAGTTGTCGTCGTCTGCCCCACGCCACAGCCAGTGAGCGCCACCATCATCAGCACCAGCATTATGGCGCTGGCGATTGTTGTTTGCCGGCGCTTCCGCTGAGAGGCTCCCTCGAGCGTGACCAATCCGAACAGCCCGCTCGCGAAAGTCGCCCACAGGGGGAATTCGCGGCCAGGAATGTGCTCAGTTGGGGCGGCGTAACTCATGAAGGTGCGGCTGGCCGTAATCATTAATGTCGTGGCCGCTTGCCCGTTACTCAACGTCAGCGACGAAGGGGCGAACTGGCACGAAAGGCCGGCCGGCAACGATCCACAATTGAAGTTGATAGTGCCGTTAAAGTTTCCGACCGACGTGGCAGTGACAGTTAGAGCGGCCGACTGGCCGGATCGAATGACAGCGCTGCTGGGGTTCGCCGATAACCGGTAGGTCGGCGAAACCGCGTTTACAACTTGCAGAACAGAGCCTGAGCCGGGCATGAAAGTGGAATCACCGGAGTACACCGCAGTTATCACATGGTTGCCGGCGCTCAGGCTCGTCGACGCCGAGAATGAGGCCGTCCCGTTCGCCAATCGTGCCGAGCCCAACACGGCCGAGCCATCCTTGAGGGTGATGCTTCCCGTGGAGGTTGCCGTCACGGAGCGAATTACGCTGGCTGCCGTGACTGTGAAAGTGATGTTCTGGCCGGTAACCGACGGATTGAGCGAGGATCTCACGGTGATCTTTGCGCCGCCGAAATTAAGTAGCGTGGTCACTCCCGAAAAACCATCATTGCCGATGACTGCATCCAGCGTGCCATCGCCATTTAGGTCGGCCATGGCTATGCTGTAGGGATAGCCACCAACCGAAAATTCCTGCGGAGACTGAAAAGTTCCGTCACCGTTCCCGTACATCACGGCAACCGTTGCGAACTGAGAGTTGGTGTAAACCACATCCAAGAATCCATCGTGGTTCACGTCAGAAATCCGCACTTCACCGGGATAACAAGCCGAGGATAGGCTCCGAGTGCTGCAGGTGTAGTCCTGCGGCGTCTGGAACGTGCCATCACCATTGCCTAAGGCGACCACAATCCCCATTCCCAGGTTGTAATCAGCCACAGCGACAGCCAGGTCGGGCTGGCCGTCACCATTCAAGTCGCCAATCGCGAGACCGTTGGGATAGCTCTTGCCTAGATCGAAATCAGTAGCGGTTGCGAAGGTGCCATCGCCATTTCCCATCAGGATGGACACAAAATTAGAGCCTCCCTGTCCGACCAGCAGGTCGAGTCTGCCGTCTCCGTTGATGTCGGCTGCTGTGATCTCGTAGCCATAGCTGGATAGGGTATAGGGAACAGGTGCGGCAAGTGTCTTTGCACCAGTGTTGAGGATTACATATACGTCGCAGGGCGAGGTGGCCACAGCGATATCCGGCTTACTGTCGCCATTGAAATCCGCGACCACGATTCCGGCAGCCAGGCCAAGCCCGGTGGCAATTGTCTGTGGCTCCTGGAATGTGCCGTTGCCACTGCCGTAAAATACATAGATGCTGCCCGAGGAGATATCCGAGGCGACGATATCCTGCTTCCCGTCTCCGTCGAAGTCGCCTGTGGCCACAAATTCGCTGTAGCCACCATTGCCGAAGTTGACGCCAGGACGCAAGGTGCCGTCCGAATTCGCCAGGAAAACCGTAACTCCGACAGCGTTGTCACCGGCATTGCCCAGGACGAAATCCGGTATGCCGTCGCCGTTAAAGTCGGCGGATGCGATGCCTACTCCGTACCAGGGCTGGTGTCCCGAGGTCCAAGGTGAGTAATAAGTATTGGCGGCAAGAAATGTTCCGTCGCCAAAACCCTGCAGGTAGGCCAGTCCAAACTCATAATCAGATTGGAATTCGGGCACGATGATGTCGAGCTTGCCATCACCGTTGAAGTCCGCGATCACCGGCGCCGAAGACAAACTCCCTCCAAATGCATAGCCCGTCTTAAGAGTCTCAAAGGTTCCGTCACCTTTTCCGGAAACCTTGCGCCCCAAGAGAACGTTGATATCCCCAGAAACAATATCGGCGGTGATGATGTCGGGCACTGCGTCCCCGTCGGCGTCGACAACGGCAACGGACTGGGGATCAATGCCGGCAAAGATGGACCTACCAGGTCCGAACCCGCCGGTACCGTCGTTTATGTAGATTGTGACGCTGTTGTCTGTACAATCAGCGGTTACGACGTCAGGCCAACCGTCGCCATTGAGGTCGCCCACAGCGATGGTGCCCGGCAGCCAATTACATGTAGACGCCGGCGCCCCCGTGAGCGATACCGGAGGGTCAAAGCCGCCTGCGGGGTTCGCAAGAAAAACCCAAGAGTTCGTGACCAGATCCAGTTTGCCGTCGCCGTTCACATCCGCGAAGATTGCGTCGCTGAAAGAGCCCGGAAGCGAGCCTGAAGATGCGGGAGTCTGGAAGGTACCGTTTCCGCTCCCTAGATACGTCAGATAGGTGGCAGTCGCACCGTTAGCGACCAGGATATCGAGATGGCCATCGCCATTGACATCGGCAATGCCTGCTGCCGAGACGTTCAGACTGCCGCTGCCCGCGTAGGGGTGGAAGGAAGAACTTGCCACCTCAAAGGGAGGAACGATGTAGGCGCTCGCGTATGAAACCGGCGCCGAGAACGAACCGTCGTTGCTGGCCAGCAACACATCAATATAGGAACCGTGAATGATGAGAACATCGTCCAGTCCGTCTCCATTCAGATCCACCGAGTAGATGCGATGTGAGGACCCAAACGAAACCGACATAGAAGTGGAAAGCTGAAAGGTGCCATCGCCAATCCCAAGCAGAACATTCAGTGAGTAGGTTCCACGAGTGCTATCGTAGGATATTGCGGCAATGTCCTGGTAAGCGTCGGCGTTGAATTTTCCTGCGACCAATCCGAGAGCGCCGCCCGCAACCGCAATTTGCCGAGCAGCGAGAAAGCCGGCGTTGGCCGGCCCTAAGGCGGCGTTTAAGTTTACGCCAGCGGGTTGCAGCCGCCTCATAGGCGACGTATCCGTCGGCAGGGCTGCGCGGCTATATTGGCGAGAGTAAACCGGGCCCCACGGCCGGTGTTTCACCCCGGTCATCAGCTGCTGCTGTGCAATACCCGATGCGGGCGTCAGCACCTGAAAGCCAAACAACAACGAGACGGCAATCTGAGTAACCAGTTGTGGGGTACTCATGCTCACCTTTATTGAAGAAAGCATTCGATCCGGCAATCTTGGGGGGAGGGCCTGCCCCAAAAAGGTGCAAATGCTCTGCCACTCCTAAGTGCATGAGACATGAGGGCTTGCTCGCGGTCCGGAGTCCAAGGGCTGGAATCACATCCAACGACGGGACAAGTTTGAGCGGTTTTCAGGTTACTAGTAACCCCCCGGGGTCACTGCGGATATCAGCACGTGCGTCCCAGGCCAGAACGTAGCCCGGGTTCAGAAGCGGAACCTGGCATCAAGCCGCGAGGGGAAGACAGGGTTCGAGATCGCTCAAAGGGGAGAACAGGTTCGGGAGGTTGGTTCAGTTACGAGCCGTTACTTCGACAGGTGGCATCAATTGGCTGACGACTCGTGCCGCGGCCTCGAGTTTATCCAGGTCGGCATGAGTGAAATCCGGCCCTGCGGAAACCGGATCACAACCTTTGCGCGAAATTTGGATAACCCCTATTACGGAGTCGTCCTCATCCACAACCGGAGCCGACATAAGTTTTTGGATGACGCGGAAATCCTGGTCATCTTCTGGGCTACCGGAGCGGGCAACTTCGAATACCCGGAGATGTTTCACCTGCGCGAAGTTGTTGAAACGCTCGGCTCTGCGAGAGGTCACGGTGTGAGTGGCAACCGAAGGACTGGATAGGGGAATACGGCCCGCACACCGCAGGCTTTCGGGGAAGAGAAACTTGAGCAAGCCGTTTTCAATCCACAAGAGCGTAACTTCATGGTTCTTAACTTGAAAAATTCTGGATAATTCCTCGCATATCCGCTGCGGCATGGGCCGATCGCCACCGCCGTGCACGTGAGGGCGCAAATCTTCGAGTCCTTTCAGCGAAGCTTGGGCTTGCCTTGGTGGCTCAGGCTCAGCGGAATTGCGGTGTTCTTGATTCACTTTGCTGCCTTGCCCCCACAAGATGTTCACTGGCTCGCCATCACCGACCTCGTTGCCGGCACTTCACCATTGGGCGCGGGCATCATCTGCTCGAGCTGTTCGGATAGCCAGAACTGCAGCGCCTGCGATACCTTGCTGGCTAAGTCTGCAAAATGAATGCCGGAGCGCCCGGCAGCATCCGTCCAGCAGACCTCCCCAGACATAGTCAGTGCTTCTGAGGTGCCCGGGAGTTGAATGCGCAACTTGAGTTTGTCACCCGCCTGTATTCGCGCGGGCGAGGTGATTGCAATGCCTCCTTCACTGATGTTCACGGACGTGGCGGTAAACTCGGCAGCGGAACCCAGGGTCACGAACGTGGAAACCTGCACCGGACAGCGGAAGTAGCGCCGCCTCTCACGAACCATCAGTGGATAGGCCGCTTTGAGCGTTCGCACCACGGAACTGGAAGAGAGCGGCCGCTCCAGCACAAAATTGGCTCCGGCATGGAAGGCGTCTCCCCTCTCGTGGCCAAAATTCAGGATGGCACAAGTCACAGCCGCCTTATGGGACGTCAAGCCGCGCAGGTTGCGCAAGAAATCGAGTGCCGGCTCCTTCTCATTCAGGTCGACAATCACTCCCTCAAATTTTGTGTGGCATAGCTTGCGCATTCCCGATTCCAGATCACAGCAGGTCTCGACGTGCATGGCCATTTGTTGCATGAAATGGCACACGGTCTCGATGGTCTGAATGTGACGACTGATCAATAAAACGCGGACTGAAGCAGATTCCCTGACCGGCATAACATTTTGTCCTGTTCCGACCCACGGCACAGGCCGCGCGTCTGAGACGGTTGTTAGATCAACACGCTTTCCGGCAAATCCATCTCGCGAGCATCGAACGCCTGAACGAATGCCTCCACAACCTTAGGATCGAAGCTGGCGCCTGACCCGGTAGCGATGATTTCTTTCGCCTCGAAGGGAGTCACTGCCCTTCGATAGGGACGATCGCTGGTCAGAGTGTCATAAGCATCGGCCACAGCCAGGACGCGCGCCTCAATCGGGATCGCTTCACCTTGAGTCGGCCGATAGCCCGATCCGTCGTACTTGTCATGGTGCGCGAGGATGATGGGCAGGACGCGCCGCAGGGCTCCTCCCACCGGTTCCAGCATGTCAACGCCCTTTTGCACGTGCCTGCGCATCTCTGTCATTTCTTCAGGAGTCAAGCTGGCGGCCTTGTACAGAATGTCGCGGCTGGTATCCAGCTTCCCGATGTCGTGGAGCAAAGCGGCGGCTCGAACATCATCGATGTGGTCTTCGCCGAAGCCCATTCGGTGGGCGATAATTGCCGCGTACATGGCCACACGATAAGAATGGTTGTGAGTATATTTGTCGTTAGAAATGAATTGCTGCAGAATCGTCAGCACTCCAAAGTAGGTTCTGCGTAATTCGCGGAAATGACTTTCCTTACGCTCGTACAGGCTTCCCATCGCATAGGCTGTGATGATCAGTAAGCCTGCCCACACACACAGGTCGAACCAGCGATCGACTCCTTCCAAGGTTACTGAAGAGCGCACAAATAGCGCAGGATTCCAGTACACAACAACAACTACGAGAAGGACACTGGCCATGGCGGTGAGCACCGCATGACGACGTCCGTACACGTAAGCCGAGAACAATGTAGGCAGGGTATAAAAACCAAGAATCATTCCACGCGATGCCACCAGCCAGTTCAGCAGCCCCGCGATGATAAACAGAGACAACAAGAGCCACAGCTCTCGGTTTACCTCGGCCAACTTGTTCAGCCACGGCGACCGGCCTGCAGCTATTTCCGGTCCGGTTACCTTATTTGTCGAATTCATCCCACTTCTCCTCTGGGTCCGCGGATTCTAGGAGCATCTGTTATGCCACAATAATCGATTTAGATTGAGCAGCTTAGCCCTGAGTAACCGGGCGGGTTTCTGGACTTTCGTCCAGAGCTTGGACGCGAGGGGACGAAGGGTATGCGTTTAGCGCGGTCTAACCGCGGATTCCGTTTGAAAGTGAGAACGGCATCCCCACCTCTAACGGGCGTTAGGATGCCGGTTAAGATAACCTATGGATGAACACCAATCGTGCAATTTGTCTTCCAATGAAATCCCGAAAATAGGCGACAATATCTTCTTTGCTTGCCTCGCGCGGATTGCTGCACTGGATTTCTGGCATGGGTGGCCGTCTGTGACTTGGAATTCTCTCTGAAATTCAGAGGGCCGATGCCAGGAAAATGCCCACTCGGGTGTTGGCGACCTCCGGCTTCGCGGAACTAAACCGTGTTCAGCCCTGGTCGGCTGATTCCATATTGCTTAATCTTGTGGTAAAGCGAACTGCGGGGGATACCCAGCCTCTTGGCGGCAGCTTCCACCCTGCCCCCTTCCAGCAGCAGTACCTCTTCGATGTAGTGCTTTTCCATTTCCTCTAACGTTCTCACGCCTTCGCTTTCGCCAAATGGCTCGAGTTCGGGTACATCGAAGTGCAAGTCCTTTTCGTTGAGAACGCGGCTTCCGCTGAGTAGAACAGCGCGCTCAAGCACATTGCGCAACTCGCGTATGTTTCCCGGCCATTTGTAGGACTGCAAGCTGCGCACTGCGTCGGTGGTTATTTCCACCCGACCCGTACCCAAATCGACGGCCAGGCGATCGAGGATATCCTCGGTCAGAACCGGGATGTCTTCCACCCGTTCACGAAGTGGCGGTGTGGTCAAAGGAATGGTGCTGATCCGAAAATATAAGTCGGCACGAAATGACTTCAGCTTGACCAGCTTGGCCAAATCCTGGTGGGTGGCCGCGATAAGACGGATATCCACGCGCCGGTCGCGAACGTCGCCCAAGCGTCGAAACATCTTGTCCTCAAGCACCTTGAGCAGTTTAGGTTGGACGTTCAGATCCACATCTCCAATTTCATCGAGAAAAACCGTGCCCTTGTGTGCGATTTCCAGGAGCCCGCTCTTGCTCTGGACGGCTCCGGTAAAGGCACCTTTCTCGTGCCCGAATAACTCGGTTTCCAGGAGGTCGCGGGAGAGCCCGCCACAATTCAAGTCCACAAAAGGCTCAGCCGAACGCCGGCCGTTGTCGTGCATCCACCGCGCCAATACTCCCTTGCCTGTTCCGGTTTCGCCTTGAATGAGCACCGGACTGTCGGCGGCAGCGACCCGACCCGCAAGTTCAGCCAGTTTGAGGATCGTGGCACTATTCCCGAGGAAGGGATTCATGGTCCCCCGGGAGTGACGCACCTTCTCCACCATCTGCTTCTGCTGGTTGCGCTGGTTCTCCATGCCCCTCTGGATGAGAAGTACCAGGGCGGAGAGATTGGCCGGCTTTGTAAGAAAGTGCTCGGCACCTAGTTTGACCGCTTCGACTGCCAGGTCAATGGAGCCATGGCCTGTAAGAATAATGATAGGGACGGTGGGATCGATGCTCTTGAGGCGCGGCAGCAGTTCAATGGCATTGCCGTCAGGCAGATCATAATCCAGCACAGCGGCGTCGGGCTCTATTGTCCGCCACACCCGTTCACCTTCGGCGCACGTCCCGGCGGTCGCGACCTCGTAGCCCTTGCTGCTGAGATAATTGCAGATTACTGAACGAAATTCCGCATCGTCGTCGACAACCAGAATCTTGTTTCTAGCCACGACTCCCCCGCTTTGTAGTTGTGGCAGATTACTCTGTCAAGTATTTGTCTTTAACAATCATCTACACTCTTCGATGCCGAGGCTCGTCAATTCGGGCTCGAACCAGACGGGCGAGCGCGTCCAGGCTAAAGGGTTTTTGCAGAAAGCTTGCTCCAACTGCCGCCGCATCATCCGCCGATGTGCGATCGGCGTATCCAGATACTAGAATGACGGAAAGCTCCGGCCGCACTTCTCTTGCTGCCTTGGAGAGCTCGACTCCTCCCATTCCAGGCATCACCATGTCAGTGATCAAGACGTGAATCTCACGCTCGTAGCTCTGGCAAATCTTCAGCGCCTCGTTCGCGTTGCCGGCTTCCAGGACGGCATAGCCCTTGGATTCCAGGTATACGCGACTCACAACCCGAAGAGCTAGCTCGTCTTCTACCAACAGAATCGTCTCGGTGCCGCCAGGCGCGATTTTGGCGCCGCGGGAGACGTGTACAACATCTTTGCGAACATCAATCCGAGGCAAGTAGATTTTGAAGGTGCTCCCCTGGTTCAACTCGCTATAGACCCAGATAAATCCATGGCTTTGCTTCACCATGCCGTAAACGGTGGCTAAGCCCAGGCCGGTGCCCTTGCCGGCCTCCTTGGTAGTGAAGAAGGGTTCGAAGATGTGCGCCTGGGTCTCCGAATCCATGCCGGTTCCGGTATCACCGACCGCCAACATCACGTAGTTTCCCGGAGGGACCTCCCCAAGGTGTCCCTGAGAGTACCGGGTGTCCAATTCCACATTCTTGGTTTCAATGGTTAAATGGCCACCTTTGGGCATGGCATCGCGGGCATTGACTGACAGATTCATGATTACCTGCTCAATTTGTCCCCGGTCTGCCCGGACTTTTCCCAAGTCCGTCCCGAGCGTGGTCACCAGCTCGATATCCTCTCCCAAAAGCCGGGGCAGCATTTTCCCAAGGTCAGCGACGACGTAATTCAAGTCCAGCGTGGTGGGCTCCATCACCTGACTGCGGCTGAAAACCAGTAGTTGGCGGACCACATTGCCAGCTCTGGAGGCGGCGTCACGTACCTGTCCGGCATATTGCGTCACCAGCTGCGGATTATGGGGGCTCTCTTCCAGCAGCTGTGCATAGCTGCTGATAATCATCAGGAGATTATTGAAGTCGTGGGAGATCCCCCCGGCGAGTCGTCCGATCGCCTCCATCCGTTGCGCGTGTTCGAATTGTTTCTGCAGCAGCCGGCGCTCGGTAATGTCTTCGACGAAGACTTCGAACCCAAGAGGGTTTCCGCGCTCGTCACATAATTGCCGGCCCGCCAGGCGCACTGTGATATTCGTTCCGTCACTGCGCTTCCATCGGGTGTCACAACGACTGGAGGTGCCGCCCACTTCAAAGGCGGAAATTGCGTTGCTGTATTCCGTGGAATCCACAAAAATATCGGTGGCGGCATTCAGTCCCACGACTCGTTCCCGGTTTTCGTAACCGACCAGAGCGACGAAAGCGGGATTCGCCATGACCACCCGTCCATTCTTGTCAACGCGTAAAATGCCGTAGGGGGCGCCTTCGATAATGGAGCGATACTGCTCTTCCGACTGTCTCCGCAATGCCTCCGTCTGCTTTCGCTGGCTGATATCAAAAAAGGTGACCACGCCACCGACTACTTGTCCCTCGCGGAACAGCGGGTAGGACCAATACTCCACGGGAAAAGAGCTACCGTCCGAACGCCAGAAAACCTCATCGGCGAGCTGATAGGGCACACTTTTGCCCATGCTTCTCAGGATGGGGCACTCTTCTTCCGGGTATGGACTTCCATCTGCTTTGGTGTGGTGCACCAGGGCGTGCACATTCTTGCCCCGTAGCGCATCGGCCGAGTCGTATCCCAGGATGCGAAGACAGGCAGCGTTGGAGAAGGTGTAGCTGCCAGCGGGATCGATTCCGAAGATGCCCTCTGCAGTGGAGTCGAGAAGTAATTGCAGCTGTTCTTTATTGTCCCGAAGTTCGGTCTCGGCCTGCCGCTGTGCGGTGACATCGTGGGCTAGCACAAGCTGCGCATCGACGCTGCCGAACACGATCGGCTGAGAACTGATTTCGACGTCAATGACTGTGCCATCTTTCTTGCGATGTTTCCACAACGCGTTATAGGTCTCTCCGGAGTCCACCTGCGGATCTACACTTTTCAAAAACCGTTCCAGTTCTTCCGGAGGGCGTATTTCCTTCACGGTCATGGAAAGGAATTCCCGCAGAGAATAGCCGTAATGTTGAATGGCAGCGTTGTTAACGGCGAGAAAGCGTAGCGTTTCTGAATCGAAGACCCACATCGGATGGGGGTTGGCATAAAAAAGCAACCGGTATTGTTCTTCCGACTTGCGAAGCTCCTGCTCGGCGCGAGCGCGCTCGTGGCGCATTCTTCGTTCTTCCAGGGTTCTTCGAACGGCGACCGGAAGCCGGTCCAGATTGTCTTTGAGTACGTAATCATCAGCTCCGTTCTTGACGCACTCAATCGCAAGTTCCTCGCCCAGCGGGCCGGTAACCAGAATTAGCGGGATATCGCGGCCGGAAGATCGCAACCACCGTAAAGCATCCAGTCCGCTCCAGTTCGACAGACGGTAATCGCTCAGGACAATGTCGTACGGATTGGCGAGTGCCTTGTCTGTGAATTGCTGGGATGTGTTCACGACATCTACATCGACCGGCAATCCCGAGCTCGTCAGTTTGTAAATACACAGCTCGGCATCGGCTCGATTGTCTTCAAGGAGCAGAATCCGGATTGTGCTAGGTTCGCTCATGACGAACTTCTGGTACCCATCTGCCCTTGATCACAGTTAATCTCACCTCGAGATGCGTCGGTGCAAATTACCGCGGATCAACTCGCGAACCTTGGTCGAAGTCAGCCTGTCATCTAAATGAGACTTACCTCCTCCTGCGATGTGGGCGCGAATCTGGGAAGCAGGATTGACCGTGCTCTGGTTGTTCTAGAAAACGAACGGCAAGAAGGCGCCCGACCGAATAGCCGAGCCTTTTCCTCCGCGCCATATCCAACCGCTTCCCTGTATGACAGTTGATAAGAAGACTTTCGCGATTTTCGTTCGCGATTGTTCCATTGAGACTGGCGCCGACTCAATGAGGTCCCGGAAGGGCGGTAAAATCTTCGTCTTTCACTGTCAACTCGATGTGTGACGTGTCAAATTCTCAAGCGACAGCCAGAACGCGCTCACAACGCGACCAACTTCGCCCTCGTCCCGAACAGCCCCCACTTATTGTTTCTCAGAGACCGATGGTTTCGTCCAAGAATCTTTCGCTTGTTCCGAATTCGGAACAAGAATTTTGCCCTCAACAGGACAACACTGACATGTTATTGCCCACCGTTTGTAAGTTTTTTGTAAGCAGGCCGTAAGCGCTGTGTAAGCCGTGACGCTCTGTAACCGCCTTTTCAGCTTCAAAGTCGGCCAGCAGGTGGCCTAGACAGAGCGGCTTGCCGCGGAGCAACTGGCCGCCTTACTAAAACGCGTTATGCGCAAAAAAATCCACGATTTCGAGCCGAGGCTTATCGGTCTCTCTGCTCAACATTCGGCAAGAGCCAATTGAGTTGGTCGAGTAGCTTGCTTTCACAGGGAGATTGGCCGAGAATTCATGGCCGTCCTCGTTATTTTCACAAGCTGGCTAAGACGCTTCTTCTCTGTTACTGCATGATTGAAGATTTATCCAACTACCATTACCCGCTCAGCGGCCTCGGTGCCCAGCACGATACGACTGAGTGGGACAGCTATCGCCTTAGCGAGGAGCAGATCGAGTTCTTTCACGAGAATGGCTACCTAAAGGGCATTCGCATTCTCTCTACCGAGCAGGTAGAAATCTTGCGCGGGGAGCTGGACCAATTGATGGATGCGGCGCATCCGGGCCGGCGCCTGTTCCACGAGTATCATTCGAACGAATCCACAGATCCGGACCGGGTTCTTTTTCATGCCCTGGGTGCATGGCGTGTTCTACCCGGCTTTCATGATCTCCTGTGGAATCCTGCGTTCCTGGTGCCCGCGTCTCAGCTGCTCGGCGGCGCGGTCCGCTTCTGGCACGACCAGCTGTTCTGTAAGCCGGCGCGGCATGGTGGAGTCGTGGCGTGGCACCAGGACTACTCCTACTGGACCCGAACCAGGCCGCTCGCTCATCTCACCTGCTGGATCGGGCTCGACGATTCGACCCGCGAGAACGGGTGTTTGAACTACGTTCCAGGCAGCCATAGATGGCCGGACTTACCCAAGCCGGTCCTGACCGGAGAGATGGATGGCATCGGTGACGTTCTGCCCGAAGAACTGAGAAACAGATTCAAGCCGGTTCCGATTGAGCTGAAGAAGGGCGAGAGCTCCTTTCACCACGCCCGGACGATGCACGGCTCTGGTGCCAACGATACTTCCAGGCCACGTCGCGCCACGGTGATCAACGTTTTTCGAGATGGCGTGAAGTCGAACTCAGACGAGCCGCTGTTGCAAGGCGTGCCGGTGATTGCCCGAGGAGACAAGGTCAGCGGTCCGTTCTTTCCGCTGTTGTTCGACCCAGACGCGGCTAACGTCCGCGTTGGAAACGCGGCAAGCCGCCTCTCTACCCACAGTACGTGAGATCGATATGGCTTGTCCGCGTGCTAGTTTGCTGCGTCAGACACCGCAGCATTACCGGTGCCGGTTGCCCGACGATTGATGAGATTGTCCGCCACCACTCGACCCGCCGCGCGATCCGCCGCCGCCGCCTCCTCCTCTTGGCCCGGGCTGGTACGCGCCCGCACTACGGCCCCCGCCGCCTTGATTCGAGCTTCCCCATCCGGACGATTGACGCGGTGTCACGATTGGGCGCCTTAAGTCCAGAGGAGGCCGGTAACCCCGGTTGGAATCGCGATACACATATGGCCGGCCCTCGTTGCTCGGGGCTTCGCGGCGCGAAGGGAAGCGGCTCCACGAATCATTGCCTTGCCCGCCGCGATTGGGAGATTCCGAAGCGCCTGCTGGCGGAAACCGGCGCCAGCCGTCGTTCCGGGAAGGTTCCGCGGCTCGAGAACCACGATTCATCGAATTGTTGTAGCGCGATGAGGACCCGTTTGCGCTCGCCGTATGAGGAACCCGGCTCTCGCCCGACTGCTGAGAGTACGGGGGACGGTGAACTGTTCGCCCGGGGTTCGAGTCGGAGAAGCGGCGCCAGCCCGACTGATCGGAAGCACCCGGTCTCGCGCTCTGAGGATTCCCGCTTTCGGGGCGCGAAGGAGAAGATGACCTGGCCCGGGACGCGTTTTGCTCTTGAGCGTCCGGTCTCCGGCTCTCCGCGATATCCGTGCCGAAGCGACGCCCACCTTCTCCC
>DATEPX010000386.1:0-20529 GCA_035272945.1 Terriglobales bacterium | reverse complement strand
GCTGCCTGTGCCTTCGGTCTGTCATCCCTATCCTCTGCGGCGCATGGGCGTTGTCACCTAAGGCAAGAGCCGGATGCGGGAAATCCGCTCGTCCGGATCCGTGGAGGGGGTTGTGAGCAATCATGATCCCTACTCCGACTTGTCTCGTAAGTCCCGCTTTTTTAACAACTAAAGTGTACGTCTTTGGCGAAAGATCGCGGCAGGAAAGTGCGCGAGTTTGAATTCTTCGGATTCGGATTTGGGACCACAACCGGGAGCTGTTTCGTTGGGAGTTGGCCAGCGGTCTAGGAATTTCTGATTCCTTACATCGGAATTATTCATCGAAGGAGCTATTGAGCTTGGTTGACGCGATCGCCAATCGACTCTAGAATTACACGCTATGTGGGGTAGCCTGAATTCCCGTCAGATGTGCCTGTGCACGTGTTGTTGTTGTTGTTGTGCACTGGTGTCTTCTGGCGCGAGGGGGCTGCTGACTTAGAAATTTCTTAATACCGGCACTCATAACCCACCGCCAGAAGAAAGCTGGCGGTGGGTTTTTGCTTTTTATGGCAACTACCGAGACAAAAGCACAGCGAGTCGAGCGCCAGAAGCGCGAGAAGAACCCGTGGGAGGGGCTCGAGGAAATTCGACGTTTTGCCCACGAGGGGTTTGGATCAATCCCCCCGGAATGGATAGGAACTTACTTCCGCTGGTGGGGCGTCTACACCCAGGGAGACGGGGCCGGCGTTGTCGGTGGGAAGGGTGGCGAGGGGCGCGCATTGCCATACTTCATGGTCCGCATCCGCATCCCGAACGGGTTATTGCAGTCTCACCAGTTGCGCACAATCGCTGATCTCACCCAAACCTATGCCCGCGGGATTGCCGACATCACGGTGCGTCAGAATATTCAGTTGCACTGGGTCACCATTGAAGCCCTCCCCCAAGTTATGGAGGCTCTGTGGCGCTGCGGGCTCAATACCCTGGGCGCCTGCGGTGACGTAACGCGAAACATTACCGGATGCCCGGTGGCGGGGGTTGATGCCGATGAAGCCTGCGATGCGTCACCGTTAGTGCTGGAAGCTAACGGCATGCTGGCCGGGAACTCCGATTTCTACAATCTTCCCCGAAAATTCAAAATTTGCATCACTGGCTGCCGGGTGTGGTGCGCTTATCCCGAGATTAATGACATCGGGCTAACCGCTATCAGGCGCGCTGCAGCCGGAAGCTCGGAGGTTGGTTTCTCGCTGCGTGTGGGCGGCGGGCTTTCTGCTGATCCGCATCTGGCTACACGACTGAATGCTTTTGTGCGCTGGAACCAGGTGCTGCCGGTCGTCAAAGGAATCGCCGAAATTTTCCGCGACTCAGACCAGTTGCGCGAACACCGCGAACGCGCCCGCCTCAAGTTCCTGTTCCTGCGACACGGCTGGACCGCCGACGATCTCCAGAAAGAACTGGAACGGCGAATCGGTTTCCAACTCGATCCTGGGATCGAAGAGGAGCCGCCCGCGGATATTTATCGCGACCATGTGGGGATCCACTCGCAAAAACAAGCGGGCTACTACTACGTCGGAGCCGCGGTGCTGCGGGGCCGAATCAGCCCCGAGCAGATGCGCGCGGCCGCTGATCTGGCGGATCGCTTCGCTGCCGGTCAGTTGCGCACCACTAACATGCAAAACCTGCTGATCGTCAACGTCCCCCGGGCTAATACGGAGCCGCTTGCCAGAGAACTAGATGCAATCGGGTTGCGCGTCGGTGGATCCCCGTTCTGGCGGGGAGCAATTGCGTGCAGCGGGACCGAGTTCTGCAAACTGGCCATCACGGAAACGAAGAGCTTCTCGCGCTGGCTGGTCGAGGAACTGGAGGAGCGGCTGCCTGGTTTCGATCAAGACTTGAAGCTCCATGTCACAGGGTGTCCGAACAGTTGCGGTCAGCACTGGATCGCTGACATTGGCATTGAGGGCAAAAAGATCAAGCTGGATAGCCGCATGGTGGATGCGTACTACTTCTGCCTGGGTGGCGCCGTCGGCCTGAACCAGGCAACGGCGCGTCCTATTGGCTACCGCTGCCCGGCCAGCGAGGTTCCAGACGCGATCGAGCGCCTGCTGCGCCGCTACCTGGAAGACCGCTACCTCGGAGAAAACTTGCGCCAGTTCTTTGCCCGACATCAAGATGAGGAACTGCGCGAGTTTCTGGCTGGCGAATTCGTGGAGGCCGTGGCAAGAGACCTGTCTCCGGGCCGCGTGCCGCACGGGCTGGAAGGATAAAAGGCAATGAGCAGCATGTTTCCGATGTTTGTCAAGCTCGAGGCACGACCGGTGCTGGTGGTCGGCGCGGGCAAGGTTGGAGAAGTCAAGATCAACGGCCTGCTCAATAGCGGGGCGCGGATTCGGGTGGTTGCAGTGAGATCCACTGACGCCGTTCGCGAATGGGCTCGCCGGGGCGAGATCGATTTGGATGAGCGTTCTTTCACCCCTGCCGACCTCGACGGAGTGTTTCTGGCCATTGTTGCGACTGCCTCGCGCAGTCTTAATGAAGCTGTTTATCGCGAGGCGCAGCGCCGCGGAATTCTCTGCAACGTGGTAGACGTTCCAGAACTGTGCGATTTCTTTTATCCCGCGGTGGTTCAGCGGGGAGGCCTGCAGATTGCAGTTTCCACCAGCGGCCACAGTCCGTCGTTAGCGCAGCGGATTCGCCAGGACCTGGAACAGCAATTCGGACCGGGTTTCGCCGAGTGGGTTGCCGAATTGGGTGCGACGCGGCGCGACGTGTTGAACAGCGATCTCGATCCGGCGACGAAGCGAGAGCTTCTACAGTCGCTGGCCAGCCGGCAGGCATTTGAGGCCAAGCTGGCAGAGTTGGTGTTAGCCGAAAAAGGAGATGCCGCATGACCGGCAAAGTTTACCTGGTAGGGGCGGGACCCGGTGACCCCGAGTTGCTGACCTTGAAAGCTCTTCGGCTGCTGAACACGGCTGACGCCGTGCTGTATGACGAGTTGGTGTCACCCGAGATATTGGGCCTCCTCTCTTCGACGGTGCAGCTTCACAATGTCGGCAAGCGCTGCGGCCAGAAGAAAATCAGCCAGGAAGAGATCAATTTCCTGCTGACCACTCTGGCAGCCGCCGGGCTGCAAGTAGTGCGGCTCAAGAGCGGGGATCCCTTGATCTTTGGACGTGCGGGTGAGGAGATTGAGTCTCTACGCAGGGCCGGCATTGAATACGAGATCGTGCCCGGGGTCACCGCAGCACTCGGAGCAGCAGCTACCGTGCAGATCCCCCTCACACATCGCCGGGAGTCATCCGCCCTCGTGCTTCTGACCGGACATCGTGCCGGAAATAGCCAGGAGGATGACTGGAGCAAGCTGGTGTCTAGTAGCGCGACGGTCGTGATTTATATGCCGGGGCATCGCCATGGCGATATTGCCAGCCGCTTGCGTCGCGCTGGGGTGGCCGGCGAGACTCCGTGCGCGATCGTCTCGCGGGCTACAACCCGAGAGCAGCAAGTCCAGGTGACCACGATTGAAGCGCTTCCTGGTGCCCCGCAGCTGCCTGCGCCTACGCTCCTGGTGATCGGCGATGTGGTGCGCTTCGCGGAACAACAAGACCCGAGTTTCTTTTCGACGCTCGGTACTTTCCCAGCCGAGCGACTGGTCCCAGATGAGGAGGCAGTCTCGTGAAGACACTCGTCGAGCACATGCAGCTGGTAGTGGAACGCTGGAGCCCTCGGGAAGTGTTGCGCTGGGCATTTGGGCGGTTCGGGAAGGACGTGGCAATCTCTTCGGCGTTCGGCGCCGAGGGGATGGTGCTGATTGACATGGCGTCTCGGGTACGGCGCGATTTCCGGCTGTTCACAGTGGATACGGAGTTTCTCTTCCCCGAGACATACAACTTGATGGACCAGATTGAAGAGCGATATGGGATCAAGATTGAGAAGGTCTATCCGCTTTCCTCGCCGGAAGCCCAGGAACGGGAGCACGGCCCCGCTTTGTGGAGCCGCGATCCCGATCGTTGCTGTCAGATGCGCAAGGTGGAACCACTACGAAGGAAATTGGGTGAACTGCGGGCGTGGATCAGCAGCATTCGACGCGACCAGACCTCGACCCGGGCAGGAGCGGCTAAAGTTGAGTGGGATGCGAAATTCGGGCTGATCAAGATTAATCCGCTGGCCGATTGGACCTCCAAGCAGGTTTGGCAGTACATCCATGACCACAAGGTTCCGTATAACCCTCTGCACGACCGCGATTATCCGAGTATCGGGTGCATACACTGCACGCGCGCGGTCAGCCCCGGAGAAGATCCCCGGGCGGGCCGGTGGTCAGGGTTTGCAAAGACTGAGTGCGGGCTGCACGTGATTGAACCGGCTCCCGTCGAGGCGTGATCTTCTTAAAACCGCCGCTGGTTGCTGATGGGTGCGAAGGCGGGCCTGCGACCCGTGCCCACATGGACGCAAAGAAAACCAAAGAAAACCGTAAACAAAAACCCACGGTAATATTGTTGCGGTGGGCCGGACTCTGAAGTTCGCCAGAATGCACCTAACCGTCCGGGTCGGGGTCGGCGTGCAAATTAGTGACTGGTTCCCCCAGCATGTGTGGTGCCTTGGTCCTCGTGGGTCACCATTTGCTCGAAGAATTCGGCCAGCCGGGCGATCAGGCGGGTGCGCCCACCAATGATGTGCAGGCCACTCTCGTGCTGATGCTCTTCCAGAACCTTGTTCAATCCGCTCTCAAGCTCATTCATAGCAGATTCCCCGCGTACAATCTTCCAACATTGGTTCTCCATTACCTTACCCAGTCCGTCCTCTTAAGGGAAATTCGAAATTTTAATGGAAGTTATCAGCAAACCAGCGGACTGGACAATTCAGGGCTGCTCCTGCTTCTTCGCCTTGGCTGAGACTTCCCTGATGGTCGAGATGAAGAGAGTCGCCGCACGCGGCAAAGTGCGATCACGGCGATAGGCCAACCCGAGTTCCCGCCACAGCTCGACGTCTTCCATCTCAATAAGTTTGACTCGTCCGGCTTCCGCCTCGTCGCGTGCAAAGGAAGCGCTGATGAGGGAGACGCCGAGGTCCGCGGCTACGAAACTCTTGATCATTCCGACGCTGGGCAGTTCCATTCTGACCTGCACGTCGGAGTTCTGACCACGGAACAACCGATCCAGCAGCCGGCGCGTGTGGCCGGTCTTGGGAAACAGCAGCGGGTACTTCACGATCTCGCCGACGGGGACCGCCTTGTACTTGGCCAGGGGATTCTTGGGGCTGACCATCAGCACCAGCTTGTCGCGAAACATCGGCTGGACTTTCAAACTAGGTGACTTCACCGGCAGGGTTACGATGCCGACGTCGATCGAGCCGTTTTCCAGCTTCTCGACAATCTTGTAAGTAAAGTTGCGGTAAATGCTGATCTGGACGCCCGGATAGAGGCGACAGTATTCGGCGAAAACGTCGGGCAGCACATAGAGACAAGTTGCCTCGTTGGCTCCGATGGAGAGAGTGCCGCGGGCAGTGCGGCCGTGGTCAGCCACGGCCATCAGAGATTCATCTCGCAAGCTCTTTAGGCGCTCGGCGTATTCGAACAGGACCTGGCCGGCCGGAGTCAGCTTCACCGATTTGCCCGAGCGGTCCAGCAGGCGATCACCGTATTCCTGCTCGAGCTGGCGAATTTGCGCGCTGACCGCGGATTGCGAGCGAAACACCTTTTCTCCGGCGCGCGAAAAACTGCCTTGCTTGGCGACTTCCAGAAACGTTATCAGTTGATCAAAGTCCATCGCTTAACTCGAGATTATAGCCAAGCGGAGAAGAAGGAAACGCAAACTTAATAAGCTCTATGAATAAAAAGTCAGACCGGCGAACAGTCAAACTCTGCTCGTCACATGACGAGCGGACCCTCGGAGGGGAGAGGCTGGGGGACCTCGAAGGCCTGAGCTTCTTGCCGGTCGAGCCGCAGCAGGATCGTTGACCAGGTTTCCTCGGTCGAGCAGGGGGGCTGCAATGGTTCGACCCGAAGCAGCGGCAGCGTCGCGCTACTTAGGAGTCGAGCGGCGCGAGGGCTACCTGTCAGTTGTACGTGGCGGCGCAGGACGCGACGCAGCCAGCGTTGCTCGGTCGCTTCCAAACTTGCCAGCCGCACCGACTGAGGATTGCAAGGATCGGTAGCCGAGTCGCGCAGGATGTAGCTGAGGCCGCCCGTCATGCCGGCGCCGAGGTTGATGCCTCTCGGACCCAGGATCACGACGATACCGGCCGTCATATATTCGCATCCGTGTTGGCCGACGCCTTCAACCACTGCCAGGGCGCCGCTGTTGCGCACTGCGAAGCGTTCACCCGCTTGTCCGGCAACGTAAAGCTCGCCCGAAGTCGCACCGTAAAGCACGGTATTGCCCACGAGCACGTCGCCGCGTTCGGCAGCCTCGGGTCCGGCGCTTATGGCAATGGTTCCACCGCACAAGCCTTTGCCCACGTAGTCGTTGGCTTCGCCTGCCAGGCGGAAGTTGGCGCCCGAGATCAGGAAAGCCCCAAAACTCTGTCCGGCCGTACCAACGAATTCGCAATCAACCCCACTCAGGTCGAGTGAGGAAGGACCCAGGCGGCGCAGAATTTCACCGCTGAAGTGGGCTCCCACCGCACGGTCGGAATTGGTAATCCTGAAACGATGCGAACGCGTGGAGAGCGATTCCAGTTCCTCCACGGCGCGGTTCAATTGCAGGTGCAGCTCGCTGCTGTCCTCATGCGGGCAGGGGAACTGCAACGGAGAATTCGTGATCGGCGCCAGCAGGCTCTGCAGGGCTGGCTCGGACTCTGGAGTACGCGGAACCAACCGGTCGACCGCTCCGATAATCTCATCGATGGAACGCGCGCCCATATCAGCAAGCATCTGCCGCACATCCGCAGCCACGGCGCGGAAATAGGTTTCCACCATTTCCGGGTTGCCTGTGAAGCGGGCTCGCAGTTGCTCGTTTTGCGTAGCGATGCCGACAGGACAGGTGTTGAGGTGGCACTGGCGAGCCATCACGCAACCCAGGGCGAGCAGGGCGGCAGTGCCAAAGCCAAACTCTTCGGCGCCCAGCAACGCTGCGATAACTACATCACGGGCGAACTTCAATCCACCGTCGACGCGCAGGCGAACCCGCGCGCGCAGCCCCGCTTTAACCAGAGCGGTGTGGGCATCCCGCAGTCCGGCCTCCCAGGGGATGCCGGTGTTCTTGATCGAGGTGAGCGGAGATGCGCCCGTGCCTCCATCGTGGCCGCTGATGGTGATTACGTCGGCTCCGGCCTTGGCCACGCCGGTTGCAATAATTCCTACTCCCGAGCTGGACACCAGCTTGACGCCGATGCGCGCTCGAGGGTTCACGGCGCGCAGGTCGTAAATCAGCTGCGCCAAGTCCTCAATGCTGTAAATGTCATGGTGCGGCGGGGGCGAAATCAACGAAGTTCCCGGTACCGCATGGCGGAGGCGAGCGATGTAGGGCGTGACCTTGATCGCAGGCAACTGGCCGCCTTCGCCGGGCTTCGACCCTTGCGCCATTTTGATTTCAAGCTCGTCGGCGTGTACGAGGTACTCGGCGGTGACACCAAAGCGGCCCGAAGCGACCTGTTTCACACGATTGTTAGCTTCAGGGTCAGAGGTGTAGATGCGGGGATCTTCGCCGCCTTCTCCGGTATTGCTGCGCGCGCCCAGCCGGTTCATGGCAATCGCCAACGTGCGATGGGCTTCGGGAGAAATTGCGCCCAGCGACATGGCCTGCGTGCTGAATCGGCTCAGGACCGATGCCTCGGCTTCGATCTCATCCAGCGGCAAAGGATCGGACGGTGCAATGTCGAGCAAGTCCCGGACCGCGACCGGGGCCCGTTCTTTCGCCAGGATAGACAAGGCCTCGTGATTCTCGGGGCTGGGGAACTTGATGTAGCGATGCATTCGCCGCACGAGCTCGGGCGAGGTGGCATGACGCTCGCCGTTGTGCCGGAAACGGTACAGGCCAACATCGCGAAATTCAGCCGAGGCTGCGCCGAAGCCGGCAGCATGGAAGAACAGGCAGTCGTCCAGGATCTGGTCCGGGCCCTTGCCGCCTAAAATGTGTCCGGCATCTTCGAAGAACTGGTTGCAGACATCGGCATCGAGGCCAACGGTTTCAAAAAGCTGGCTGTTACGGTAGCTGGCGACAGTCGAAATTCCCATGCGGGCCAGCACCTTGCGAAGGCCTTTTTCCACGCCCGCACGATAGCGCGCCGCTCCGTCTGCCTTATGCTGGGCGGCGAGTTCCATGGCCAAATAGGGATGAACAGCACCGGCGCCCGCAGCAATCAGCAGCGCAACATGGTGGGTATCAATTACCTGCCCGGTCTCGATGACCAGGGGAACATTCCATGCGCCTGCTTCAACCATGGCGTTCCATACGGCAGAAAGGGCAAGTAACGCAGGCAGAGCTGCCCGATCTTCGCTAACTCCCCGATCACTCAGGAGAACGAGTCCAGTTCCTTGGGATACCGCAGCCGCTTCGACCCGAATCCGTTGCAACGCCTCGCGGGCGCCTTCCAAGCGGCTGGATGATTCGAAAGTGAAGTCGATCGAGACAGGGTTCGAGGCCACCCTCAGTTGCTTCATCTGGCCCGCGTCAAGCAGCGGTGAGGAGATGTGCGAGAATTCGCCCAGATATACGTCCAGGGACATCACATGGGTTTCACGCAATGGGTCGATAGGCGGATTTGTGACCTGGGCAAAACGCTGCTTACAGTAGTCCCAGAGCGGACGGTGCAATGCGGACAAGGAAGCCGGAGGGGCGTCGTCCCCCATGCTCCAAAGCGGTTCTTGAGCGTCGTCCACCAGAGGCTGGAAAAGCATGCGGAACTGGTCTTCGGTCCAGCCGAAAGCAGCCATCCGGCGCTTGGAATCAGTAGGGGCATCGCGCGCGGCCGGTTCAGTTGGAGGAATGACAGCGGTTGGCAGCGAAACCGCGGAAGTGCTTCGCTGAAGAAGCCCCGCAATCTCGGCAGGGCGGAAGAAAACTCCCGCCGCCGGACTGGCCAGCAGCATCTCGCCGGGACCAAGGCGCTGACGCTCAACAACGTGCTTGTCGTGGAGATCGGTGATGCCCACTTCGGAGCCGACTACCAGCAAGCCGTCGGAGGTGAGCGTGTAGCGGAGCGGACGAAGCCCATTGCGGTCGAGCTTGGCCCCTACCGTTTGACCATCGCTGAAAAGGAGCGCAGCGGGACCGTCCCAGGGCTCCTGTTGTTGGATGCTGCTCTGGAAAAACTGCCGCAGGGCTGGCTCGATTCGCTCGTCTTTCTCCCAAGCCGGAGGAACAAGTCGAGAAACGGCCTCTGCCACGGGATGCCCCTGTCGGAGAGAAAGCTCCAGAGCGTTATCGAAGCTTGCTGAATCGCTCATTCGAGGTTCGAGGAGGGGTGCCCGGCTTGGAACGTCTAACTTCTCGGCAAGCATCCGTTCACGCGCTCTCAGCCAGCGGCGGTTCCCGCTCACTGTATTGATTTCGCCGTTATGCGCCACAAAACGAAAGGGTTGCGCCAGAGCCCAGCTGGGTTGGGTGTTGGTCGAGTAGCGCTGGTGAAAGATGGCCAAGGGGCTCTTAAACTCAGGATCAGCGAGATCAAGATAAAAGGCGGGCAGTTGCTGAGGTGTCAGCAGGCCCTTGTAGACGATCGTCCGAGAAGAAAGGGAGCAGAAATAAACGCTCGGATCACTGGCCTGCACCTGCTTACGCAGGCGGAACAGGCTCAATTCCAGGTCCGAGGTGTCCTCACCTGGGGCAAAGAAACAGTTACGAACTGCCGGCAGCGACTCCAGGGAGCGTGGGCCGATGATGGACGAGTCGGTGGGAACCGTACGCCAGCCGAGAAATCGCAGGCCGACGGCGGCGGCTGCCTTTTCCACGGCAACATACGATTCAATGCCCCGCTCGGGACGAAGAAACACCATGCCCATGCCAAACTGTTCCGGCAGATCTATGCCTACCCCGCCGGCACGATTGCGGAAGAAAGCCTGGGGGATGGCTGTCAGCAGGCCGGCTCCGTCACCGCTGCGACCGTCGGCGTCGACACCACCCCGGTGAGCCAGCCGGGCCAGGGCCGTGAGCGCCCGTTCCACGATCTCGTGGGAACCCGAGCTACCGAGCTGAGCGATGAAACCTACTCCGCACGCATCATGGTCGGTAGAAAAGTTGTGGCGATTCTCTGCCATTGTCCCTGGTCTACCGTTAATGGCAGGCAAAAGTACAATTGAGAATTTCGATGACCGTGATGGATTTTTCTGAAGCAGTCAGATTCTTGGATTCCTGGCTCGAGGATCGTCAGCGTTCATGCTGGTTGGAGGCATTTCTGCTCCGAACGGCCCCCGGCTCGTCAGGAAACGGGAGCCCATTCCATAAAATTCGTACTTGACACCCCTGTTGCAATGTCTGAATATTTATCCAATCGGATGGATAGCTATTCAGGATGACCAAACTTGCCAGACACAAGACGATCCTGGAACTCGCAGGCAATGGGCCGCTGGCCAGTCAGGAGGAGCTTCAGCGGGCCCTCAGAAGACGCGGGTTCAAGGTCGGCCAGGCCACCTTGTCGCGCGACATTCACGAACTGGGCTTGGTCAAGACGGGAGAAGGGTACGCCCTGCCCAACGGCAATGGCGCGAGTGATCCAACTGTGCCGCTGTCTCGTCTGGTGCGAGAATTTGTTCTTGACGTTCGTCCCGCTCAGAACCTCTTAGTTATCAAAACCGCGGTGGGGAGCGCTCAACCCGTAGCGGCAGCGCTGGACACTGAGTCGTGGCCCGAGGTGGTCGGCACCATTGCGGGTGACGATGCCATTCTTATTGTTTCTCCGAACAAAAAAGCTACCGGCAAGCTGGTAAATCGTATCCGGGAGATGCTTGCCTGATGACGGCAAAAATCAGAACTGCGGTCGTGGGCGCGACCGGCTATGCCGGATTGGAATTGACGCGTCTTCTTGCGCGCCATCCTAAGACTGAGAAGCCGCTGCTGCTACGCCGCGATGGTGAAGCGAAAGGGCCTGCGGATCTGGCAGAAGCTTTCCCCATGCTGTCCGGAAACGGCGGCTACCCGCTGGAATCTTTTTCGTGGGAAAAGCTGAAGCAGCGCGGAGTGGATTTGTTGTTCCTGGCCACGCCTCATGAGATCTCGCGTGCGCTTGTGCCAGAAGCGGTAAGCCGTGGGTTGAGAGTTGTCGACCTGAGCGGGGCGTGGCGGCTCAAAGAAGAAGCCAACCGCGCGGTGTATGGATTTGAAGATAAAGATCTGCATGCGGCCGCAGAACTGACGAAAGAAGCGGTATATGGGCTCCCTGAGTTGAACGGTGAAGAGATTTCGAACGCCAGCGTGGTGGCAAATCCTGGCTGCTATGCCACCTCGGTGATCCTTGCGCTCGCTCCTCTCCTCAGGGCCAGGCTGGTAGATAAAACCAAGGGAATTATTTCGGATTCTAAGTCGGGTGTGTCCGGCGCGGGCAAAGCACCCACCTCACGAACCCACTTTGTTTCGGTGGCGGACAATCTTTCAGCGTATGCGGTGTTCGGTCACCGGCATACTGGAGAAATCCTGGAACAGCTACACCTGAACCCGCAAGAGTTGATCTTTACGCCGCACTTGCTACCGATCCCGAGGGGAATTCTCTCGACCATTTATCTCCATCTTGCGCGGCCTGGGGCGCCAAGCGAAGTGGAATCGTGCTTTCGTGACTTTTACAGAGGTGCGACTTGGGTGCGCGTGTTTTCTACGCCGCGCCTGCCGCAAATCCAGTTCTCGCTGCACACGAATTACTGCGACCTCGGATTTTGCCTGGCCGACGATGGGCAACGGCTCGTGCTGATTTCCTGTATCGACAATCTGCTCAAAGGTGCCGCTGGACAGGCGGTTCAGAACATGAACCTGATGCATGCCTGGGACGAGTCGGAAGGATTGAATTGAGAGTAGTCGTCAAAATCGGTGGCGCAGCGCTGGAAGACAAAACGACGCTGCACAAATGCGCGCGCGCCGTGGTCGACCTCGCTCAGGATGGCCACCAGGTGGCCGTAGTCCATGGCGGGGGTTCCGCCCTCACTCGCACCTTGCAGCTTCTTGGGAAGAAGAGCGATTTCATCAATGGGCTGCGCGTGACCGATGCGGAAACCCGGGATGTTGCGCTCATGGTACTCGCGGGCATTGTCAACAAGAGCCTGGTTGCCGCGATTGGCGCGGCTGGACAGCCGGCGGTCGGCTTGTGCGGCGGCGACGGCATGATGTTCCGGGCACGCAAGAAAAATACCAATGGATACGATCTCGGGTTTGTCGGCGAGATCTCGGTGGTTGAGCCGCGCTGGATGGAAGCCGTCTGGGGGCAGGGCGGAATTCCGGTGATCTCCAGTGTCGCGATCGGCTCGGATGGCGAGTATTACAACGTCAACGCCGACCAGATGGCGGCGGCTTGCGCGGTGGGATGTCAGGCTAACTCGCTGATCTTTCTGACAGATGTGCCGGGCGTGAAAGATGCCGACGGGTCGGTTATCCCATGGCTGGGACTCAAGCGAGTTGAGGAATTGATTCGTGAGTCGGTGATTGCTGGCGGCATGCTTCCCAAGCTGGAGGCCTGCGGTCACGCTTTGCATCATGGCGTTGGGCGCGTCCGGATTTTGCCGGCCGACCAGGCACATATGCTGCCGGAGTTTTACTTTTCAAAGCTGGAATGTGGGACGGAGGTCTTGGTGGTATGAGTCTCGCCTCTGTGATGCGGTCGGAAGCCTCCTCGCTCCTGCCTACGTATGAGCGCAACCCAGTCCTGTTTACTCACGGACGAGGGGTATACCTCTGGGATTCGAAGGGCAAGAAGTATCTGGATTTTCTGAGTGGTATTGGGGTGAACGCGCTCGGCTATGGATATCCCGCGATCCGAGCGGTGGTTGCTCGCCAGTCCGCCAAGCTGATTCACGTCTCCAATCTCTTCTTTCATGAGTACCAGGCGGAACTGGCCAAGCGGCTGACGAAGATTTCCGGTTTCGACCGGGCTTTCTTCTGCAATAGCGGCACAGAGGCGTGGGAAGGGGCGCTCAAACTGGCTCGCGCCTATGCCCATGCGCAGAACCACAATGGACACAAGGCTAAGTGGCGGATGATCGCCCTGGAAAACTCATTTCACGGGCGGACTTTCGGCTCTTTAGCCACTACCGGCCAGCAAAAATATCGCACCCCCTTTGCGCCGTTGATGCCGGGTGTGAGCTTCGTTGCACTGAACGACCTCGAAGATCTGAAGCGGCAATTTGATGGCAGCGTTTGCGCCATTTGCCTGGAGACGATCCAGGGCGAGGGCGGGGTTTTTCCCGTGAGCCCTGAGTTTCTGAAACTTGCCCGAGAGCTGACTGAAAAGCATGGAGCTTTGCTGATCATCGACGAAATCCAGTGCGGGCTCGGACGCACAGGACAGTATTTCGCTTACCAGGATTATGGCGTGCAACCGGACATCGTTACTGTGGCGAAGCCTCTTGCTGCGGGGTTGCCGTTAGGCGCGATCCTGACGAGCAACAAGGTTGCCAGCTGCATGCATCCCGGATTGCATGGGACGACGTTCGGAGGCGGTCCTCTGTCCTGCGCGGTGGCAGTCGAATTTCTGAAGCAGATGGAGAAATTGCTGCCTCACATTCGGACCGTCGGCGGCTACTTCCGTTCGCGGCTCGAGGAACTGGCCTCGAAATGTCAGCAGATTCTCGAAGTACGGGGTCTCGGGCTCATGTTGGGCGTCGATCTGACCTCGGCTGATCTGGCAAAGGCAGTTGCCAAGCAACTGCTCCAGGAGGGAATCATCATCAACCGGACGCACGAAACCGTTCTCCGCTTCTTGCCTCCTTACATTATTCAGGAGAAACACGTGGACCAGGTCATTAAGGCGCTCGATTTGGCTTTGCAGAACGTCGCACGGACGAAGACGTCCGTGTCTCCACTCAAAACAAAAAGGAGTCAGGCATGAACGGCACGTCACTCCGGACTTCACCGGTTTCCAGTCTTCCCAGCCCTAAGGGCTTTTTGAGCCGCGATTTGGTTTCCATTCGCGATCTTGCTGCGCGCGAAGTGGAGTCCGTGCTCGAACTCACAGCTCTCGTGAAGGCCCGTCCGGGAAATTTCCGCGCTGCACTGGCCGGTAAACAGCTGGTAATGTTCTTTGAGAAACCATCTCTGCGCACGCGGTTGACGTTCGAGTCGGGCATGGCAAGCCTGGGTGGTGTCTCGTTCTTCGTCGATCAGACGCAGAGCCGGCTCGATGCGCGAGAAAAGCTGAGCGATATCGCTCATAACCTGGAGCGCTGGGTAAATGTAATCGTGCTGCGAACGTTTTCTCATGCCACGGTCGAGCAGATGGCCGAATATGCAGGAATTCCGGTCATCAATGCGCTGAGCGAACTGGAACACCCCTGCCAAGCGCTGGCCGACTACTTCACGTTGCAAGAAAAGTTCGGGAACCTGAAGAACGCTCGGCTTGCCTATGTGGGGGATGGGAACAATGTCGCACACTCGCTGCTGTTGGCCTGCGCCTCTCTGGGATCATCGATTCGCGTAGCTACCCCTGCGGGCTACGAGCCTGATCCGCACATTCTCGCCGAAGCACGGGAGATTGCTCGCGAAACAGGGGCCAGTATCGAATTGTTGCGTGACCCCCATGAGGCGGTGTGTGGGGCGGATGCGGTGTACACCGATACCTGGGTCAGCATGGGACACGAACACGAGTCGGAACAGCGAGCCGGAATCTTCGCTGCCTATCAGGTGAATGAAGCTCTGATGGCTGAGGCCGCATCTCATGCTGTATTCATGCACTGCCTTCCAGCATACCGCGGCAAAGAAGTCACGGACGCAGTGATCGATTCCGCGCAGTCGGTCGTCTTCGATCAGGCGGAGAACCGGATGCACGTGCAGAAAGCCATTCTCTTACTGTTATTGGGCGGCGGTATGGGTCGCCCCCCAAGGAGAAGCAGCCATGCCTGAGAAAGTCGTACTTGCGTATTCCGGCGGTCTCGACACGTCAATCATCATTCCCTGGCTGAAAGAAAACTATGCCTACGACGTGATTGCCATGGTAGGCGACGTCGGCCAGGGGGAGGATCTCGATGCGGTCGTCAATAAGGCATACAAGACCGGCGCGAGCAAGGTCGTGGTCGAAGACCTCCGTGAAGAATTCTTGACCGGGTACGTATGGCCTGCGCTCAAGGCCGGAGCCGTCTACGAGCACAAGTACTTGCTTGGAACCTCGCTGGCGCGGCCGGTGATTGCAAAACATCAGGTTGAGTTGGCTCTGCGGGAAGGTGCTGGCGCTGTGGCGCACGGATGTACCGGCAAGGGCAACGACCAGGTGCGCTTTGAGCTCGCTTACCAGGCGCTGGCACCGGAGTTAAAGGTGATCGCTCCCTGGCGGGAGTGGGACTTGAAGTCGCGGGAAGACTGCCTCGATTATGCCGAGCAACATGGCATCCCGGTGGCAGCCAGCCGAGAGAAAATTCATAGTCGCGACCGCAATCTGTGGCATATCAGCCACGAGGGTGGCGAGCTGGAAGACGCCGGCAATGCGCCGCTCCCCAGCACGTGGCAACTGACGCGTTCTCCGCAAGATGCGCCCGATCGCGAAGAGCATGCCGAGATCGGTTTCGAGAAAGGCATCCCAGTTGCTGTCAACGGCATGAAAATGGATCCGGTGTCGCTCGTCGAGTTGCTCAATGAGATCGGGGGGCGTAGCGCAATCGGCCGGGTGGACCTGGTGGAAAACCGGTTTGTGGGGATCAAGTCGCGGGGCTGCTATGAGACGCCCGGCGGGACGCTGCTGCTTACTGCACACCGCGAACTCGAGGCCCTGTGCCTGGATCGCGACCTGATGCATTTCAAGCAGCACATTGGGCTGAAGTATGCCGAGATGGTCTATTTCGGGCTCTGGTTTACGCCTTTGCGCGAGGCTTTGGACGCTTTTGTCGAAACTACCCAGAAAGAAGTTACGGGGACGGTTTCTCTGAGCCTATACAAAGGGAATATTTCGGTGGTCAGCCGCCGTTCCGAGTACTCGATGTATCGCACGGACCTGGCCGCCTTCACCATGGGCGACAGCTACGATCAGAAAGATGCGGCCGGGTTTATTCGCATCCTCGGTTTGCCCTCACGGTCGCGGGCGCAGGCGCGCATGGAGGTGGTGAAGTGAAGATGTGGTCGGGGCGTTTCCGGCAGCCGCTTGATCCCGAATTCGAGCGCTGGCAGCGATCGTTTCCGTTCGATCGGCGGTTGCTCAGCCACGAGCTGAATGCGAGCCGTGCTCATGCGCACGCCTTGCAGGGAGCCGGGATTTTGTCGGCGGAAGAACTGGCGTCCATCTTGTTCGGACTTGACCAGATTGCCGAGCGCGCCGCTTCCGCGGCGTTTCTTGAAGACGACGAGGCAGAAGATGTGCACCACTTCGTCGAAAAGCAACTGGTGTCGATGATCGGAGATGCGGGTTACAAGCTGCACAGTGGACGCAGCCGCAACGAGCAGATCGCTACCGACCTGCGATTGTATGTTCGCGAGAGCATTGATCAGCTGCGGGAGTTCATCGCTGATTGGACGGAAGTGCTGGTGATGCGAGCGGAGCAGGCCGGCGATGCCGCGATGCCCGCTTACACGCACTTGCAGCGAGCTGAGCCCGTGCTGGTCGCGCACTGGCTGCTGACTTACGTCGAGATGTTCAGCCGCGATGCGGAAAGGCTGGCGGATTGTCGCAAGCGGGCGAATCTGTGCCCGCTGGGTTCAGGAGCGGTGGCGGGAGCGACCCTTCCGCTGGATCGCGACGCAATTGCCCAAGAACTAGGCTTCGACGGGCCAACCGCAAACAGCATGGATGCGACCAGCGATCGCGATTTCGTCCTCGAGTTTGTAGATGCTCTCTCGTTATTATCCACTCATTTGAGCCGTTGGGCGGAGGAGATGATCCTGTTTTCTGCCCAGGAGTTCGGCTTCATCCAGCTGCCGGAAGCTTATTCAACAGGCAGCAGCGCCATGCCGCAGAAGAAGAATCCCGATCTGCTGGAACTGACCCGCGGCAAGGCGGCGCGGGTCATTGGCGACGCCACCGCTTTGCTCGTGGGTGTGAAGGGGCTGCCTCTGGCCTACAACAAAGACCTTCAGGAAACCCAGGAGCCGCTGTTCGATGCCAGCGAGACGCTGCTTGCCTTGTTGCCGCTCGTGACTGGTTGGGTGAAGGCAGCGGAGTTCGACTACGCGCGCATGCAGGCGGCAGCACAATCTGGATTCATGAATGCCTGGGCTGCGGCCACGTATCTGGTGGAACGCGGAGTCCCCTTCCGGCTGGCGCATGAGCAGGTCGGGAAGGCAGTCCAACGCTGCCTGGAAAAAGGCTGCGAACTGCAGGATCTACCGCTCGATGAGTTGAAGCAATTGAATCCGGCATTCGATCAGGATTTCTATTCGCGCCTGACGCTGACGTCAGTACTGAGCATTCACGATGTAGTCGGCGGCACGGCGCCGGAGCAGGTGAAACAGGCTCTTGCATACGCAAAGCAGGAAATCGCAGCTCTTCGTGGGGTGGCCCGTGCGCACGCGTGAAGCGATCCTGCCGGACGCCGAACAGATTCACCAGTTGATCTCGGCGCACTTCGAGACCGGCACGCTGCTGCCGCGTAGCTTCGCCGAAATCTGCGAGAACGTGCGCGATTTCATCGTTGCCGAAGAAGATGGCCGAATCCTCGGTTGTGGTGCTCTGCACATTTACGGGCCGCATCTTGCCGAAATTCGCTCCATCACCGTGCACGCGTCCGGGCGCCACAAAGGTACCGGCCGCCGCCTGGTACGAGCCTTGCTCAGACAGGCCAAGAAACATCACGTGAACAGCGTGTGCCTGTTCACGCGCATTCCGGAGTTTTTCGCGCCGCTGGGATTCTCGGTGGTCACGCGCGAAGACATCCCCGACAAGCTCTACAAAGACTGCTGCGTCTGCCCGAAGTTGCACGGCTGCGACGAAGTGGCTATGGTGCGCGGCAGCCTGCCTACTTTCGCCATCCTGCAGCCAGCGTCGTCGCTGGTCAAACTCGAGGCATGACACTGCCGGATACGCCGCTTCAGATCTTCCTGCCCAAGGGATTTTCTTTTTCCTCCACAGCTGCCGGGATCAAAGCCAGCGGGCGCGCAGATCTCGCCCTCGTAACCTGCTCTGCCCGGACCAAGGCGGCGGCCGTGTTCACTAGAAATCGTGTGATGGCGGCACCGGTTCAGGTTGGCCGTGCTTCGTTGAACCGCACGCGAGGGAGCCTGCGCGCGCTGGTCGTGAACTCGGGCAATGCGAATTGTGCGACCGGCGTAGCCGGGATCGCGGCCTGCCAGCAAGTTTGTCGAGAGGTCGCAAAACGTTTGGGCATCACAGCAGCCGAGGTGTTTCCGTCATCCACTGGCATCATCGGAGTGCCATTACCGGCCGAGAAGATCGTCGCCAGGTTGGCGGAGTTGGTCTCGCAACAAGCGGCAACCGAACAGGCTGCCTGTCAGTTTGCCCAGACCATCATGACAACCGACACGCGGCCCAAGTTGGCCTCCGTCAGGTTCCGGAGCCGTGGCGGAGAGGTTCGATTGCTCGGGGTGGCCAAGGGGTCGGGCATGATTCATCCGCAACTGGCGACCATGCTGGTGTACGTGTTCACCGATGTTACCGCGCCGCCAACGCAATTGAAACGGCATCTGGTCCGGACCTGCGAGGAAACATTCAACTGCATTTCGATTGATGGCGATACTTCCACCAACGACACGGTCCTGCTTTTGGCGAGCGGACAGTCGGGCATCCGCGTGGACCATTGTGCCAAAGCGTTCAACGCCGCATTGATCGAAGTCTGTCAATCTTTGGCGCGGCAAATTGTGCGGGACGGCGAGGGTGTCCAGCACGTGATTTGCTTATGCATCGAGCGCGCCAAAACCCGCGAAGAAGCTAAGCAGGTGGCGCGCGCGATTGCCCATTCTGCCCTGGTGAAAACGGCTTGGGCAGGCGCCGATCCCAATTGGGGGCGTATCCTGGCAGCCATCGGATATTCCGGCGCTCCGGTGAATCCCGCTCGAATCAATATTTTCATTGGCCGTCAGCAGGTGTGCCGTCAGGGGAGCGCGGCACACTTCGATGAGAAGGAAGCACACTCCCATCTGGCTCAGCCAGAATGCGATATCCGGGTTCAGTTAGGACGCGGCCGGAGTGGCGCGCATTTCTACACTACCGATCTCAGCGAGGAGTATGTCCGAATTAATGCCGACTATTCCACCTAACCTAGCCTGTTTTCCAGCGCCTTCTCAGGTCAGCACAGCTTGACAAAATCGATTATGCAGAAGATATTCTGTGACCCAGGCCCATGGGACTTTGTCGAGGTGCATTGCATAATGAACTCTGTTACATCGAAATCGAAGCGGCCGGGTGCGTACTGGGATCGTGCGGCCAATGTCATTCGGGACTGGAACACCGATCAGGTGCTTCCCGGCTATGAAGGCAGCTGCCTGGTTTACCTGGATACGCGAGGCCCGGTTTTCGCGACAACTTTCCTGCGCGATGGCGAACGCTGCTGGGAAGGGATCGATTAGAAAATTCCTGCAGTCACTTCTTCGAACATTGTTGAGAGCCGGTCGTCAGCTGGAAGTCGGGAGTGACAATCTTATCGACGCACCTGGGGTAGATTCCGTGCGGGCTGCCCTCAGACCGCCCATGTAAGTGGATGTAGAGATCTACCTGCTGCCAGCGTTCCCCGTCAGCGCGAATCCGTTTACAGCTTGGGCAGATTGGGAGCAGGCGCCTGCAGCGGCTTCTCGCGCTAAGGAGTCTTCCAGCGCTGCAAATTGTGCAGCCGGCGCGGCCTGTAAATCCAAAACGCGCTCACCAACTTTCACCCGAGCGCGGAATTGCTGGGGATCGAACGGCCTGGTGACGTAATCGTCGGCGCCGGCGCGCAGCCCGGAAACCAGGTCCGCCACGCTGTTCTTTGCGGTGAGAATGATCAGGTACGCCGAACATAAACGCCGGGGAACTGCGCACCTTGCGGCAGATTTGCGGGCCGGTCAGCCCGGGCATGACCCAGTCCAGGGATCGCCAGCCGCGCAGCGTTGGGCGCTTGGAGCGCCTGCCAGGTCTCCATGCCGTCCTGAGCAACAACGATTTCGTGATCAGACGCCAGCACCTTCTGCAGGAGCCGTCGAAAGAAGTCGAAAGAAGAAGCGAGCTATATCAGGTCTGCTAACATGTAAACTTCCGCAAACGGGCCCGTAGCTCAGCGGTTAGAGCAGTGGACTCATAATCCATTGGTCCCAGGTTCAAATCCTGGCGGGCCCACTAGATCCGAAATTGAGTCCAACCCTTGCATCAGCATTCAGTTAGGCCGCAGAGCGGGAGAACCTGAGAGCAACCGCGGAATTTGCGGTTTGCCCTGGTTCTGATGCAGGTTTTGGGCAATTCGTAACCAAAGTATAACCAAACTGATCCATGGCCGCTTTTTCCAGAGCCGCCCGCTCTTGCTCTTGTGCTGCTTCGAGCATTCGCGAAGCGTTATCGACGTGCTTTCATTGCTTT
>DATEPX010000385.1:0-3059 GCA_035272945.1 Terriglobales bacterium | reverse complement strand
TGGTGGTCATCAGATATGCCGATGACAGCATCGCAGGATTCCAGTATCAAACGGACGCGGATCGCTTTCTGGAAAATTTACGGGAGCGACTGGCTCAGTTTGGACTGGAACTTCACCCGGATAAGACGCGCCGGATCGAATTCGGCAGGTTCGCCGAAGAGAACCGGAGACGTAGGGGAGAAGGGAAACCTGAGACGTTCGATTTCCTGGGCCTTACCCACATCAGTGGGAAGAACAGCCTGGGACGGTTTGCAGTTCGGCGCAAGACGATCCGCAAGCGCATACGGGCCAAGCTTGGACGCATCAAGCCGGAGCTCCGCAAGCGAATGCACGATCCCTTGTCCCAAACCGGGCAATGGCTCAAATCGATCGTGCAAGGCCACTTCAACTACTACGCGGTACCAGGCAACACCGCTAGCCTATCCCTGTTCCGGCACCGGTTGCTTGTGCTCTGGTGGCATAGTGTTCGCCGCCGCGGCCAGAAGCGCCGGATCTCCTGGACCAGAATGCTTGAGTTGGCAACGCGCTGGTTACCTGCACCGCAAGTGCTCCATCCCTATCCCGATGCCCGTTTTGCCGCTACTCATCCGAGATAAGAACCGGATGCGCTTCCGCTTTGCCCCGACCACCGGCCGGGCCACACGCTAATGAGCGCCCGTGCGGGTCTGCGGAGGTTGTGCCTTGAAAGCTCTTGTAGTTCAGTCTCCTGAAATGGAGGCCGCGGCAAAGCCTAGCTCGCAGCCGCGAACCAAGTCTTGCGTGATGTCCGGTGACGGCCATTGCGAAGCGTAGACCGGGAGGTTGCAGGCCGGAACAACAGTGAACGGCAAGATAGCCCCGAAATCGATCGTGATCGAAGTAGCCGACCCTATCCTCCAACGGGGAAGGCAGAAACTCAGGATGCGACATGGCGAGTGTCCTGAGATGCTTCCGGGGTTCGTACCGCTGGCATGCTGCCAAGGGATTGCATGGGAACAAGGGAGAGCCGTCGGGTTCAAGCCTGGCTTGTAGGGTCTGACAAGCTTCATAAGCGAGGAAGATCTGATGACCTGATGGAAGTCAGACTGCCTGATAGTACTTCGAGGTCGGGAGAGCCGGCTACATGGGGAAGCGGGCAGCGGAAGTTGAATTGTTCGTGGGAAACATGAGCTCCATTCAAAGGGAGGATACGGCCTTCTATGCAAAGAGAAGAATCGCCAGTCATGACAACAGGACTCGAACGAATAGCAGACAAGGCTCGGTGCGAGCCGAAACTCCCGTTTACGTCTCTTGCTCATCACATCACGAAGGAACGGGTTTGGATGAATCTGTCTCAGATTCCAGCCAAGTCCGCGCCCGGCGTGGATGGGCAGACCGTAACGGAGGCGAAGGAGAGTTTTGAGGAATGGATCGCAGGCATGCTGCAGTCCGTTCACCGTCAGGGATATCGAGCGCCGGAAATACGTCGCGTGTATATCCCGAAGCCCGGGAAGCAGGAGATGCGCCCTTTGGGCGTGCCCACCGTAGCCGACCGTGCGCTCCAACGAAGTACCGCTCAGGTACTGTCGGCCATCTACGAGCAGGACTTTATGTCGTGTTCGTTCGGCGGACGTCCCGGCAGAGGTGCCCACCAAGCGCTGGCAACCCTTCACGAGAAGATTGCGGGCGGGAAGATCGAGTGGGTGTTGGAGGCGGACCTCAAGAATTTCTTCGGAAGCTTAAGTCACGAATGGATGCTTCGTTTCGTTGAGCACCGGGTAGGAGATCGGCGCCTGATTAGTTTAATCAGACGCTGGCTGAAAGCAGGCGTTCTTGAGGATGGAGAGATTCATCCAACCGAAGAGGGAACCCCGCAAGGAGGATCGATCAGCGTTTTGCTGAGTAACTTATACCTCCACTATGTGCTCGATCTGTGGTTCGAGCGCGTGGTCAAACCCCGATTACGGGGCGAGGCTTGCATGGTGCGGTATATCGATGACTTCGTGCTGTGTTTCCAATATCGCGCGGATGCTCTTCGTGTGCAGGAAGCGCTTGCCAAGAGGCTGAGGAGATTCAGCCTGACTCTTGAATCGACGAAAACCAAACTTGTTGAATTTGGTCGATACGCGCAAAGACACGCGGGCAAACGTGGCCGTAAACGCCCGGAGACAATTTACTTCTTGGGGTTTACCTTGTACTGCACTCGCAATCAGAAAGGCAACTTTCGAATTGGAATGCGTACGGAAAAGTCACGAGTGCGACGCGCACTCATGCGCTTGCAGGACCAGATGCGGCGGATGCGGCACTCGCCAATACCAGAGCAGGCAAACCATCTCAATCAAATGCTCCGTGGTCACTATGCATACTACGGCATTGCAGGAAATTTTCGCGCAATGCAGCGGGTCCATCGAGCCGTGGAGCGCTACTGGCGCAAAATGTTGAGCAGTAGGAGTTGGAAAGGGACGGTTTGGTGGAAACAATTCCAACCAATCAAAACCCAGTTCCCGCTGCTACGACCAAGGTTGTATCTTCCTTACGCGAAGCTACAAGCCATCGCCGTGCTGTGAATCAACTTCTGACGAGCGTAGTGCGGGAAAACCGCACGCTACGTTCTGTGGGAGCCGGAGGCGGGTGACCACCTCCGGCCACCCGGTGGCGAGCGGGTGACTGCTCCCCCTATCCCGATCTCGCTACTACCTGCCATTCCGAGGGTTAGCTCTAAATCGCGAACTACCGGATAAACCGCCACGCTTTCTAGTAAGTCCGTCCCCCTGTTCGTATATACTCCGGCGGCGAAGGAGCCGGGGCATGAAACACACGTGGTCTAACCCCAATAAATCCTGGGGCGGTTTTCGGCGGACCAAATACTATCTCAACGACCGACTATTGAGTCTTCCGCTCATGACGGCGAGCAAGGAATTCACAACCGTTGGCGTTTTCTACAAAGATTTCATAACCGACCGAAGTGTTAGAGATTTGGAGGTAGAGGAAACAGGTCTCGGAGGGATCGAGATTGCGACACCGGGGATGGACAAAGTCTGTCTTATGGGGAAGTCTTTCAGCTGTAGGGTACTTCGTCTAATGATTGAGTTTCAAAAGGA
>DATEPX010000384.1:0-6192 GCA_035272945.1 Terriglobales bacterium | reverse complement strand
GACTTGTAGCGGTTGAAAATCTGCTCCCACTGATCGGTGGGAACTACGAATTCGTTACCCGAATAGTACAACAGGGTGCTCTTACCATCTTCCGCCTTGCGCTGGATTTTGCCCTGGGCCGCGCCGACTGGCTGCGCAATTCCCTTCTTCAGGCATTCCTGCTTGGCCATGAATTCGGCGTTCCCACCCAGCAGAATGTCGGTACCACGGCCGGCCATGTTGGTGGCGATGGTGACCGAACCCTTTCGTCCCGCCTGGGCCACGATTTCCGCTTCGCGCTCGTGGAACTTGGCATTCAGCACCACATGCTTGATGCCCTTTTTCTTCAGCAAGTCAGACAGGCGCTCCGACTTTTCGATGGAAGTAGTGCCTACCAGAACTGGCTGCCCAATCTGATTCAGTTTCTGAATCTCGTCTGCAGCCGCGAAGTACTTCTCCTTCTCGGTACGATAAACAATGTCTGAGTTCTCCACGCGGAGCAGCGGCCGGTTGGTGGGAATAACAATCACTTCCAGCCGGTAAATCTTTTCGAATTCTGGTGCTTCTGTTTCGGCCGTACCGGTCATGCCGGCCAGCTTCTTGTACATGCGGAAGTAATTCTGGAAAGTGATAGTCGCAAGCGTCTGGTTCTCGCGCTCGATCTTGACGCCTTCTTTGGCCTCGACTGCCTGATGCAGGCCATCGGACCAGCGCCGGCCTGGCATGAGGCGGCCGGTGAACTCGTCGACGATGAGCACTTCCTTCTCGCGCGGGTTCTCTTCTTTGGCCTTGACCACATACTCCACGTCTCGGCGATAGAGAGAGTGGGCCTTGATGGCGGTTTCGACGTGGTGCTTCAGGTCCCAGTTCTCGGGATCGGCGATGTTGCCAATGCCAAGCAGCTTCTCAACTTTTTCCCAGCCCTCGTCGGTGACGGTAATCGTCTTGTGCTTCTCATCCACCACGAAGTCACCCGTAAGCTGCTTGGGCTCACCGGGGGCGGTATCGAGTTCCTCGCCTTTCTCCAGTTTGGGAATGATGCGGTTAACGCGCTCGTATTTGTCGGTGGATTCCTCGCTCGATCCGCTGATGATGAGCGGGGTGCGAGCCTCGTCGATCAGGATGGAGTCGACCTCGTCAACGATGCCGAAGTTGAAGCCTCGCTGAACGCAATCATTGAGGTCGAACTTCATGTTGTCGCGCAGGTAGTCGAAGCCGAATTCGTTGTTGGTGCCGTAGGTGACATCGGCTGCATAGGCTTCGCGGCGCTCTTCGTCGTCGAGGTCATGAACAATCACGCCCACGGAGAGGCCGAGGAAGCGATAGAGCTTGCCCATCCACTCCGAGTCGCGCTTGGCCAGGTAGTCGTTCACGGTGACGACGTGTACACCCCGGCCACTCAGCGCATTCAGATATACGGGAAGAGTGGCGACCAGCGTTTTGCCTTCGCCAGTCTTCATTTCGGCGATCTTGCCGTCGTGCAGGACCATGCCACCGATCAACTGCACGTCGAAGTGACGCATGTTCAGGACGCGTCGACCGGCCTCGCGCACCACGGCGAAAGCTTCGACGAGGATTTCGTCGAGGGCTTCTTTCAAGACGCGGTTACGCTCTTCTTCGATTTCTTTGGCGCGATCCGGGCCGGCATCCGGCTCGTCCTGGATTTTGCCCAGCCGTTCCTGGATGCGCCGGCGGAAGTCGTCGGTCTTGGCGCGAAGCTGCTCGTCGCTCAGCGCCTTCATCTGCGGCTCAAGCGCGTTGATGGCCCCGACATTGGGCATCAGACGCTTGATTTCCCGCTCGTTCTTGGTCCCGAAGATCTTGCCTAGTAAGGTGTTAATCAAATCTGAATTCCTTCAGGTGGGGCACGCACCCCGGCTTATCTTAGAAGCCTAGCATATTTAGATGCGGACCACCGGGGTAAGTCGCTGATGGAAAAGGTGTCAGGCCGCAGGTGTCACGTCTCAGGTCTCGGTTTCAGGTGTCAGGTCTCAGGTATTAGGTCTCAAGGTCGGAACCTGAAACCTGCGACCTGCGACCCGGGACCTGCCACCGTCCCACATGTCACTGACAAAAGCCTGCCGTGGCTGTAAACTTTTTGGTGGTTAACCTGAAAATCGCAATCTAGCATCGCCAATCACACGGCCAAATCCAACGTTCGCGTCTATTTTTGGGCTAAGGGGTCAATTCACATGGCGGCTACTTCTGCAATTCCCAAGAGCAAGGTTTCCGGCGGCAGCTTTCTGCTGGAAGAACGGAAGCCGAGCGAGATTTTCACGCCGGAGGACTTTTCCGAACAGCACCAACTCATAGCCCAGACGGCGGAAGACTTCGCGGTGAACGAAATCATTCCTAACGCTGAAAAAATCGAGCACAAGGACTTTTCTATTACCCGCGACCTGCTGAAGAAAGCAGGAGAACTGGGCCTCAGTTCGGTGGACATCCCGGAAGCTTACGGCGGAATGGAGATGGACAAAGTCTCTTCCGCGATCATCGCGGACCACGTGGCTAAATACGCCGGGTTTGCTACCACATGGGGCGGCCACACTGGCATCGGCACGCTGCCTATCGTTTATTTCGGAACGGAAGAACAGAAAAAGAAGTACTTGCCCCGGTTGGCAACGGGCGAGATCGTCGGGGCCTATGCGCTTTCTGAGGCGTCTTCCGGATCCGACGCGCTTAACTGCCGGGCACGCGCCGAGCTGTCGAAAGACGGCAAGCAGTACATCCTGAACGGCGAAAAGATGTGGATCACCAACGCCGGGTTCGCTGACTTATTCACCGTGTTCGCGAAAATCAATGGCGAGAAATTCACGGCGTTTCTGGTTGAAAAGAATTTTCCCGGATTTTCTATTGGCGCGGAGGAACACAAGATGGGGATCCGCGGATCATCCACCTGCCCCATCATTCTGAACGATTGCCAGGTCCCGGTAGAGAACCTTCTCGGCGAAGCCGGAAAGGGGCACGTGATCGCTTTCAACATCCTCAACGTGGGACGCTTCAAACTTGGCGCCATGTGCGTGGGCGGGGCCCGCGTCTCGATGGAGAATGCCATCGCCTATGCCAAGCAGCGCAAGGCTTTTGGCAAGGTCATCGCGGACTTCGGCCTGGTTCGCGAAAAGCTCGCCAACATGGCGGTAGATATCTACACGGGCGAATCCCTCGTCTATCGGACGGTGGGGATGATGGACGTTGCGCTTTCGGAAGTTGACAAGGCTGCGCCCGACGCCATGCAGCAGATCCGCAAGGCCATCGAGGAGTACGCAGTCGAGTGCTCCATCATCAAGGTGTGGGGCTCGGAGATGATCGACTACGTGGTCGACGAGACGGTGCAGATTTACGGTGGCTACGGCTTTGTCGAAGAATATCCGGCCGAGCGCGCGTATCGTGACGCCCGCATCAACCGCATTTTCGAAGGCACAAACGAAATCAACCGGCTCATCATCACCGGCTTCCTGCTAAAGCGCGCAATGAGCGGACAACTGCCCTTGAGGCCGGCTATCAAGAAGCTGATGGATGAGGTTCTCGCCGGACCGAGCATGGGCGAGGAAATGGAAGGTCCTCTGGCGGACGAGCGCAGGCTCGTGGCTAAGGCAAAGAAGCTTGGCTTGTTTGCCGCCGGTGCGGCTACGCAGAAATACATGCAGGCCATCCAGGACCAACAGGAGGTTATGGGCGCCATCGCCGATGTGGTGATTGAGACCTACGCGATGGAAACCGCCGTCCTCCGCACCCAAAAGCTGATTGAGAACAACGGCGAAGCTGCTTCAGAGCTGCCGATTGCTATGACCCAGGTATACCTGTCACAGGCGATGGAGAAGATCGAGGCGGCGGCCAGGAAGGTAATTGCAGCTGTCGCCGATGGCGACATGATGCGCACCCAAATGGCAATCCTGCGGCGTCTGGCCAAACATGAGCCATTTAATACCATCGCGGCACGGCAGAAGATCGCGCAGAGAGTCATTGATGCGGGAAAGTACGTGGTCGCGTAGGAAGCGTGCTATCCCGCGCTTCGTTTTTGCGTCAAAGGCACTTAGCATTTAGCATTTAGCATTTAGCCCGGGAGCAGGCAGTTGTTCTTCTTCAGGAGTGGCAGTAGCCTTGGCTGGCGAAATGCAAACGGCTAAATGCTAAGTGCCTTTCCAAGGAGCAAGCATGAAGAAAAACTTCGCGGTTTTTGTTGTCTTCCTTCTCAGCTTCACTCTCATCGCAGTTGCCCAACAGGATAAAAGTAAACGTCCGAGTCCACCGGGGAGCGCGGAATGCAAGTTTCCCGACGGCAAGACCATCAAGGTGGATTACTCCAGCCCGCGGGCAAAGGGCCGCAAGATATTCGGCGGTCTGGTTCCTTACGGCGAGGTGTGGCGTACAGGCGCCAATGAAGCCACCACTCTCGTCACCGATACCGATCTGACGGTGGGCGGCAAAGACGTTCCTGCTGGTAGCTACACGATTTTCACTGTGCCCAATCAGGACAAGTGGACGCTGATCATCAACAAAAAGACCGGCGAATGGGGCACTCCGTATAAGAAGGAATACGAGTCGGACGAACTGGCGCGCCTGGACATGCAGGTCTCGAAGGTTGCGGCAGCGGTGGAGAACTTCACCATCGCCTTTGACCAAGAGGGCGGCAACTGCACCATGCGGCTCGATTGGGAAAACACTCGGGCCAGCATCCAGTTCGCAGAGAAAAAATGAGAATTGCTGATTTCTGATTTGAGAAAGGCCGGGCTGGATCTATTCCAATCAGCAATCAAGAATCAGAAATCAGCAGTTTTCGGGCACCGGGGCAAGCGCTACAATCTCTTGGAGAGCAATCCCCAGGCTCGTTGAGCGGGAGGTGCCCATGCCCGTCGACGACTGCATTTGCAACGATTGCCACAAGAACTTTGAAACGGTTCCACCCTGAGCGAGCACGATCACCAAGGAGTGACGTGCCCGCACTGTGGGAGCACCTCTTTTCCACCAGTGTCACCCTGAGCGCAGCGAAGGATCTTAGATTCCAAGTAAATGCATAGCTCCTCGAGCCTGAAGGCCCTCAGGATGACAGCAGAATTGTTACGCGGTGGGTTTCCAGCGGAGCACTGGCTTGCGGGCGGCCGCTACTTCATCCAGCCTCGAGACGCGCGTGTTGTGCGGCGCCTCGAGCACTGTTCCCGGCTCTTCCTGGACTTCCTGCGCAATCGAGCGCATCGCCTCGATGAACAGGTCGAGTTCTTCTTTCGATTCGCTCTCCGTCGGCTCGATCATCAGCGTCCCATGCACAATTAACGGGAACGAAACTGTGTAAGGATGGAAGCCATAGTCGATCAGACGCTTGGCAATGTCGCCAGTCTTCACTCCCTGTTTCGCCTGTAGTTTGTCGCTAAACACGACCTCGTGCATGCTGGGCGTCGAATACGGCAGATCGTAAACGCCCTCCAATCCCTTGCGAATGTAATTGGCATTGAGGACGGCATCTTCGGTGGTCTGGCGCAGGCCATCGGGGCCATTGGCCAGGATGTAGGCGAGGGCGCGGGTGAACATTCCGAAGTTGCCGTAGAAGACGCGCACGCGGCCTACGGACTGCGGACGGTTGTAGTCAAAGCCCAGGGTTCCATCCGCCTTGGTCACGATCACCGGCTTGGGTAGGAAGGGCTCGAGAAATTTCTTCACGGCAACCGGACCTGATCCCGGACCTCCGCCACCATGTGGCGTCGAGAAGGTCTTGTGCAGGTTCAGGTGCATGACATCCACGCCGAAATCGCCGGGCCGGGCCTTGCCAACCAGTGCATTCATGTTGGCGCCATCCATGTAGAGCAAACCCCCCTTAGCGTGCATCAGTTCGGCAATCTTGTGGATCTCCTGCTCGAAAACGCCCAGCGTGTTGGGATTGGTGAGCATGAGCGCGGCCACATCTTCGTTCATCTGCGCCGCTAGCGACGGAATGTCTACCATCCCCAGCGAGTTGGATTTCAGATTCTCAACTGCGTAACCCACCGTGGCCGCTGTGGCGGGATTCGTCCCGTGCGCCGAGTCAGGGATCAGAATCTTCTTGCGCGGATTTCCCTTCGATTGCAAGTAGCCACGCACCAAGAGCAGCCCGGTTAACTCGCCGTGAGCCCCTGCAGCGGGCTGCAGAGTAATAGCGTCCATACCGGTGATTTCGGTCAGGCACTCGCTCAAGGTCTTGATGATGCGCAACGCACCCTGAGAAATCTTCTCCGGCTGATA
>DATEPX010000383.1:0-10142 GCA_035272945.1 Terriglobales bacterium | reverse complement strand
CCGGTGCCACACCCCGCATCGAGAACCGAGCCGACGACCTTATCGGCGGCGGCCTGGAACGCAGGCTGGGGCTTGCCGATGTCCCAGGGCGGGCTGCCGGCGTAGGAGCTGCGAAAGTGTTCGCGGTCGTGGGTCAAGACGTTGCTCGAGAAAAGATTTCTCTTGGTTCATTCCTGAAACGTCACGCACACACCATTGGGGTCAATCGCGCCGAACTCTTTCGTACCCCAAGGCTTGGTTTGCAGTGGACCATTCGGGTGCACTTTTCCCCCGCGTTTCTGATATTCGGCATAGATGGACTCAATACCTTGAACGGCGATTCGCACCATGGTTTGGTCTCCGATCTTGCGCGCCAGTTCTTTGTTGCTCATACCGGCTATGTGCAGGTAGGCCTCGCCGCGGTTGATTCCCGCGTAGTTCGGTGGCGTGGCATCGCGAAAAGTTTCCTTGAAGCCACAGATCTCCGTCCACCAATTCAAGGATTCCGCCGTGTCGGCGGCCGGAAGAACGGGTATCGCGCCTTTGATGATCGGGTCCATTGCGGAAGGATAACCGAATTCCAGCGCGGTTGCCTACATGCATCCCGACTTTCGGGTTAATTGCAACAGAACCATGTGGGTGCTAGTCTCCCGCCGTGACGCCCAAACGCCCACAATTGGACTCGATTCGGAACCCGACGCTCTTCGAAATGGACAAACCGGAAGATCCGGGACGGATCGCAAATTCACCCCAGGTCGAGCGCCCGTATTATGAGCCAGGATTGCTGCTCGGCACATCAGCTTTCACTGCGGCAGGTTGGGAGGGTTCGTTCTATCCAGTCGGTATGAAACCGCGCGATTTTTTGGCTTATTATGCGACCCAATTCGCAACGGTCGAATTGGACAGCACGTATTATGGTACGCCGAGCTCCTCTACAGTCACAGCCTGGTACGAGAAGACTCCACCTGATTTTTTGTTCGCTGCGAAAGTGCCACAAGTCGTGACTCACGAAAAGATGTTGGTGGGCTGCGAGGCGGAATTTGACGAGTTCATCGACCGGATGGGGTTGCTGCACGAGAAGTTGGGACCGTTGCTATTCCAATTTCCCCGATTCAGTAAATACGAGATGCAATCAGATGAGTTCTCCCGCCGTTTGCGCTTCTTTCTAAACCGTGTAAAGGATTTGCCGACCTGCCGATTCGTGGTGGAGATCCGCAACAGAACGTGGCTCGATAAGCGGTTCACGGACCTGCTCAAGGAATACAACGTGGCGTTGGCACTCACAGACACGTCCTTCATGCCAAGACCTTGGGAGATGAAGGAGAAATTTGACTTGGTGACGACCGATTTCGTCTACATTCGCTGGCTCGGTGACCGGCACGCCATAGAGGAAATAACACGAGTGTGGGATAGGACAGTCGTTGATCGGACTGAGGACCTACGCAATTGGGTGGAAATATTCAAGATGATGGTGGCGAACAAGAAAATATTGAAGATTTTTGCGTTCTCCAATAATCACTACAGTGGCAATGGTCCTACGACGGTTAAGCAATTCTGGAATTTGTGGAAGAAGTAGTTCGAGGCCGAACGCACACGTCCCGTGATCCGTCCAGAGTCGATGCGAAGCGCGGAGATCACTTCATACAAGCCGACTTCACAGGATTAATCCCGCCGTCGAAGCCGGATAGCAATCCGGTTAGCCGACTCGTCCAGAATCGTGGGATCCGCTGCGCGCCGGTGAACAGCGAAATCCGCGTTGGAAGGCGCTTTCACTTCAGCCACTTCACTCGCACGCCCGATGACTTTTCTTGTCGCCATCGTTGAAGTAGACGACCGGTCCAACAACGGAGATGTGCTCTACGGGAGAACCGATGCATGTGTTTCTCCTCTTGCATTTTTCCCTATGGGTCAGACCCAGCCACCGTTCCTTTCGTGACAAACATGCGTTAGGCTTGTCGCATTTTGAGTGTTCTTGGCAGCCCTGGAGAACGGGGCGTCGACGCCGCGACCTGAGGCCGACCGCGAGGCAATCCGGGCTCCCGACTGCCGCCCGGACGCGTCAGTGGAGTGTAATGCTACCGCTCAGCAAGCTGCCGGTGTTGATGTAGCCGTCGCTCAGCGTGATGCTGAACAACCCTGGCGGCACTAGCGAGCTATCCACGGCGACGATGGTGAACGCCACGGGAAAACCGTTGTTGGTGCCTAAGCCTGCGATGGTGACGGTATGCGCCACGTTGTCATAGGCCACCGAATTGACCTGCGTGGAATGGAAATCAGTTCCCGAACTCGGATCACTGAAATCCTCGCTTTCCGGTTGTTGATTGCAATCGTCCTCATGGAAGCTGAAGTGAGCACTGCCCCCTTTGTTGCCGGGTTCGTCGCCGTTCCCGTCTGCCATGCGGCACGGAGGTGGCTGGGGTGGCCGCGGGAGCGTGTTGTAGCAGCAGACACCGTCGACCTGGAGGGGAACATCGTCGGCCTCGGCCTGCGCGTTCGTCATGGCGCCGGACTGGTGCGCCGAGGCGAAACTGTAGCTGCCGACTTCCTCGAGCAGACTCGAGGAGGTCGGGTTGCCGACGTCAGCGACGTTCACGTTGATCGTCAACGTGCACGGGTTGCTGGCCGAAGGCGTGCTGGGACACTTGATACTGCCCGTCTCCGTGGCGCCACCGAGCCCCGGCTCGGGGTAAGTAATCACGTGCGGGAAACAGGCCGAGACCGAACACAGGTCCACACTCTGCGCCTTTCCCGCGAAAAAGGTCGGGTTGTTCAGCGGCGTGTTTTCCATGGCCGCGAAGTAGATGGTGTTCCCCATCTGCCAGCGCGTGATGTACTGGAGGAATGCGGTGCCGGCGATCCGAAGGGCGGTCGCCCTCGGGTTTGAGAGGTCCACGATTCTCGTCGTCACCGTCAGGATGTTACCCGACAGACTGATGGAGTTGCTTAGGATGTCCATGCCAAGAACATTCGTGCCGCCAATCACTGGATAGAGCGCGTCGCCGAAGTTGTCGCTGATCCCGGTGGTCGGCGCGTTCGACGGCCCGGAGACGTTCGTGCCGAACAGGCCGGCGCCGGAGGATTGCCTCGCGACGGTGATAACACCCGCGCCAGCGTGGTCCACCGTTTGGTTGCCGGTGGGCGTGAATCCTTGCTGTGCCAAGCCATTCGACGTGTCGTCATAGACGATCTCCGCCGCACCGGTGTGGTCAATCGTGACGGCGAAAAAGTCGGCGAGGTTGCGGTTGCCTTGCTGCGCGATGCAGCCGGTCCCGGCAAGACATACGTCGTTGTAGTGCATCGGGTGCGGGCTGACTTTCACCAACGTAACGCTTGGAGCCGCACCTCTGACCGCCCCCATGGAATCTGTCGCATATACAACTTGGGACATGTAAACGTTCCAGGCTTGCCCTGACTGGCTGCTGGGGTCCACGCTCTTGTCTGAGCCATACCACACAGCTTCGGCGCGGCCAGCGCCGCCCGCCTTGATCCATGGAAAAACATTGACGGCATCGCCGGTGACCGTCGATCCGTCGCTCACCTGGACCGGAGTACTCCAGTTTGTCCAGCCGCTGGCGGCCGAAGATGCGCTTACGAAGACCTGTCGCTGAGCAGGGCTGCCGCTGTTCGGGCTGAGCGCCCAAGTGATGAACAGGTTGCGGGCGATGTCCATGGACAGCACCGTGAAGAGCGTGCTGGGTGAGCCGGGCAGGCCGTCCGCTATGTGGATTAACTTGCTGGAATCGCCGCACGGCTTGGCGCTACTTGGGAAGTCAAGAAATGTCAGGTCGCCGCTCGCGTCCGGCGTCCCAATATTAAGCAGCAAATTGAAGGTGCCATCTGAGTTCTGGCTACCGGCCGCCTGCAACACTTTTCCGGTCACCTGGTCGATAGCCGGATAACCATCAGCACCCAAGGGCGCGTAGAAAGATGCGTTCGCCGTACATGGCGAGGTGGTTCCCTTCGTCGCCACGACGTAGGTCAGGCCTGGACCACCCGGAAGCGGATCCACTGCGCTGTTGCTCATGTTCCATTGCGCCCCTGAGACGACGTTGTTGTATTCCAGATAGATCAGTGGCCGCGGGCCACGGTAAGCAGACTGGTTGGGCGTGCCTTCAGGCGGGTCGTAGACCGCGAGCCATTGCCGGTCAGCGCCCGGGATGCCCCCACACCCAGCAGGGTAAGTACTCTGGGAGACGGTAGCGCCACCGTCAGTGGTCGTGGCCGTGCGTAGGCACGCCAAGGCGTATAGGTCAGCAAAGTACTGCTTACCGCTGCGGTCGAAGTTGATGTCGGTGTCGCCGCCGCCCGGAGGAGCGTTAGTGCCTAGCAGCGCGTTCGGCGGGAGGCCGGGGTTAATGATTCGGAAGGTGTGGCCGCGATCCACCGATCCGAGCCACACGCTCCGCTGCGTCCCGGTCCCAGTCGGGCCGCTCACGAAGACTCGCCCCTGGGGATCGATCGCAATGTCCGGCTCGCCGTTCGTGTGGATCGGATCCACCACCGCTGGTACCTCAAACTTGATGGGCGGTGGAGTTTGTGCCAGGACGGGTAACGTCCCAGCGGTCAGTAGAAGTGCGCAACCAATGCCAAGAGTTGGAACCCAGCGCAAGCGAGCCATGATGACCTCCTCGATTAAGAAACACTGGGAGACCGGCTATGCGTCGGCCTCCCATGCTGACCTCCATCAGCTAGGTTAGTCTGGAGTTTCCTCCGCTTATTGTTCGCGGGCAGAACCACCTCCCAAACCTGCGCTGGCCGGATTGCGGCCTGCGGGAAGAATGGGCAGCGCATCAACGCGCTTGAGCGCCTTCTCAGCAAGAGCCTTCGCTTTCTTGATTCTCACCGACTCGTCTTCCCCGCCACCAATGCTAATTCGGAGGAAGGCGTCGCCCTGGAGCACATAGAGTGCGCCCGTGATCCGATTGCCCACCCAGTAGGCTTCCTCGCCGAGTCCATCGATGGGGCGCGGCTTTCGCAGCTCCTCCTCGCGGTCGACTTCAGCTTTCTTCGTAGCTTTCCCAGCAACGTGTTTTTCTTCCTCCACCGGCTCGGGAGGGTGGAACTGCTTTCGCCAGAACTCGCGCGGAGTGAGCGCGGAGGGCTTGGCAGGATCGGGCGCGCCCAGGGCGAGGCTGACCGATTTGGCGGAGGTTGTGGTGCGGTAGAAGCACTGCAACATCACGAACCCGCCGCTCGGCTGCACGCTCGGTTTGGTTTCCTCGACAGGCTCGCTCTGGACGACTTGAATTTCGGCGCGGGTGAGCAGCGCGCAGGCGTCAGTATTCTTGTCGGGCTCCTGTGCGGGGGCGGCGCCCTTCGCGGCGCTAGCGGTTTTCGGCGGCGAGCTGCTGGCGGCTTGCCGCGAGAGGAGTATGACAGCAGGCAGCAGAAGAGCGCAAAGCAAGAGGCTGATGGTCGGCCTGTGACTCATAACAAATTTTCCCGTTACGAAAAGAGTTTTCAAGCTATGTTCTCGAGTACGTTGGGTCCTCGGCGTTGAGATAACAAGTTCGAGCGTCGGCCCCGCAGCGCAGGACCGTCGCTGCTGGTGTCCGCGTTTATGGCGCGGCAAGGGAGAGGGGCTCAACAGGCTGAACCCCTACGGTTGAAAGCCGCGACGTTATAGGGGAGCTCCCGGCAAAAGAGAGGAAGCCCCGCCTTTGCAATTCGCCCTAATAGGTCACTTGCGGGGTGGCCGCTGTCCAGATATTGACCGGGCCGACTCCGACGTTGACCAACTGGATTACGTACTGGCCCGGCGTGGAAATCGGTCCCTGCACGGTGGCGATTCCATTGGGGGCGGAGTTCACCGTACCGAGCACCTTACCGGTTGGGTCAATCACCACGAGCTTGTAGGGCACGTTGGCATCGGCCTCCGCCGCCACGGAGAAGCCCAGCGCGTTCGAGGGCACCAGGACGTTCCGCAGCAGCGACTGGCCGAGAGCCAGGGCGCTAGTATTGGTCGTTGTCGTGCCCGGGCCAGCGGTGGCCATGCTGGTCGAGCTGCCGTTGGTGATGCAGATCTTGTCCACATAGGCGGGCCCGGTCAGGTTGACGAGCTCGAAAGTGTGGAAGCCTTTTCCAGTGAAGCTGTACGTGACCGAGAAGAGCGTGCCCGTGGTGTCCCTGAAGAACGGGTCATGCATCGAGCCGGAGCCGGCCGTGCCGGCACTGGCCTGGTAGTTAATGGTCCCGTTGGTTATGGGGGCCTTGCCGTCAATGAGCACCTGGGCGGTGCCGCCCTTGGTGCTCTTGGCGTAGAAGTACTGCAGCGTGCCCATGTCGCTCTGCAATTGGAAGGTGAACTTCAGCCCGTGCTGGACGTCCTGGCCAGTGTTCAGATGGAAGTGGCCGGCAGAGGCGTTCGGGTCGCTGACGGTGTGCCAGCCGTTGTCATACGCGATGTGCGAGTCGTCGTCTTCGAAGCACTGCGGCGGTGGCGGCGCGTTCACCGTAACGGTCACGTTTCCGGTCGCCGTGGCCCCGCACCCGTTCCTAATGGTGTAGGTGAAGGTGTCGGTACCAACGAAGCCATTGCTCGGGGTGTAGGTGACCGTGCCATTCCCGTTGTTGGTGGCGGTGCCGCGGGACGGCTGGCTCACGGCAGTAACCGTCAGCGGCGGCGAGCCACCGTCGGTATCGTTATTCAGAACGCTGATCACCACCGCTTGATTCTCAGTGGTCGTGGCCGAGTCGGGGTTGGCCGTCGGCGCGGTGCAGGCAGCGGCGCAGTTCTCACTGCCGACGATGGTGTACGTGCCGGCGCGTGACAGACTGTCCGGCATGTTATCCGGCGTGAATGAAGCCGCACCGGTCTCGACGCGGATGCGTACCAGGAACTGGGTGAGCTGCTGTGTCGGCATAGGGCTCCCGATCGCAATACGCGGGACGACGATGCTGATTGTGCCGTCGGCGTTGAAACCGCTCGCAGGATCGGCCGCGGTGCCTGGATTAAGGGGCAACGCAGACGGATTCGTACCCGTGCCATAGGCGAACTGTATCGCGCCCGTGGGGTTTGCGCTCGTGACGACGTTGGACATCCGGACCCAAAAATCCTGCCCACTGGGCGCTGCCGGTCCGACGTGGAAGATGATGGGCCAGGTGGTATCAGGCGGAACGTTCTGCAGGTTTACCATCTTCAGGATGAACATGATCTTGCCGGAGCCAAGCGAGGCGGGCTCGGCAATCGAGAGTTTCTCGATGTCGTGCGAGGGCTGCATGTCGGTCGCATCGCCGACCGTATCGGTTAGCACAGTGACGCCTGGCACCTTGCACGGGTCTTCAGGCGTCGTGACGGTGCAGGGCGTCGGCGTAACTGCGCTGCAGGCGGGCCCTTCACCGAAGCCATTGACGGCCGTCACTTTGTACTGGACGGACTGACCGGCGGTGATGATGTCAGTGTATTCGTTGGTGCCGAAGGCAGGCGACGCAATCAACGTGAACGGGCCACCGTTGGTGCTGCGGTAGATGTTGTAGCGGAGAATGGTCGAGCCGTGGTCGTCTGGGGTGGACCAGGAGATGTGGACGGTCGTGGGAGTCGTGCAGTCAATCGAAGCCTGCACCAGCGGCGCGGCTGGGACGCCCACCACGTCATTCACCGCGAACAGGCGGCGACCATTGACCTGGCGGGCGATGGTGGAGAGGGCCGTAAAACTGTTGGGGCCCTTGGTCACACACTGGCCGATGCAGCCGTCGGCGTAGGCAATGACTGCACGGCCGTCCTGGTCAACCGAGGTGTCGTTGAAGTCGAGCAGGTTACGCGTGCCGTTGCCGCAGCCGCCGAAGCCTCCCGCGCAAATGGTAGCGTTGCGCTGGACGGGGTCGTTCGGCGTCACATCTATGGTGGTGTAGGTCGAGCCGCCGTCATAGGTGTGCGCGACATAGAGGTGCCAGATGCCGGGCCAGTTGGGGTCGTCGCCCCCGCCGCCTTGTGCGGAGGTGGTGGAGCCGAGGAAGGCAAAGGCCGCGCGTTCGGGATCGCCGGCAACGACCTCGGGGAAAGCTGTCTGCTTCACGCCTTGGGTTTCGCCCGTCTGCTGCGGCGCGACGAACGCGCCCACGTTCACGGGACTGGACCACGTCTGGCCTTTGTTTTTGGAGACGGCGATCAGCGGCAGGCTATTGCCGTCGTCGGCGCCGAAGTACACCGTGCCGTCCGTGGCGATGCCGACCGAGGGGTCCCAGATACCGGCGCTAATCCCGGCCACCTTTTTCACTGTCCAAGTCACGCCGTTGTTTTCGGAGACGGCCACAGCCTGCAGGCCGTTGCAGCCTTTGTTGGGGACATAGACAGTGCCGTCCTTTGGCGAAACTTTGACGTGGCCGTGCAGGCCGCCGCAATCGGCCAGTGTCCACGTGGGAACGCCAGCGCCATAGGTGGCGCCGCCGTCATCACTGCGGGCGCAGAAGGCTATAGCGATGTCCTGCGAGCAGTAATAGACGGCGTCGCCATAGACGGTGCCAATCAGCGGGGAATGGAAGGGTCCGCCGCCGACGGTCTCATGGTCCACGCCGGAGGGAATGCCGCCCCCTTGGCTCGGAATCCAGGTGGTACCGTCGTCATCGGTGAACGCCGCGAGGCTGTCCTGGCCGGTCAATTGTGAGACGAAGGTGCGATTGGTGAAGCGGTCGGTGAAAAGAATCGCGTCCAGGCTGACCAATGAGGTGGTGATAAAGCTCGCGTCTTCCCATTTGGCCGTTGCGGGCGAGGTGCAGTCGTTGAAGCTCACGCGGAGCGTCGTCAGCCCCGCCTGATACATGACTTTCTTGGTCTTCCAGTCCACGCCGCAGGAGGGCTCCCCGCCGCTCACGCCAGTTGGATTTGGATAAACGGAGTAGCTGAGGGGCTCGCTGCCATTTCCTCCGAGCAAGGTGGGGGCCAGATGCTGGAGACTCGCGGAACCGCTGTAGGCCGTAGACACCGCAAACGGCGCGGCACTGACCGTGTAGGTGCCAGCAGGAGGATTGGTCAACGTCACCGTCTCCACTTCCGGATTTGATGGCGTGCCGGATCCGTTGCCGGAACTTCCGATCAGCTTCCCGTTGGGGTCGTACACCTCGAGGTCCCAGTCGTCGATATTCTGAGAGACGGTCTTAACAACAACGACATAGGGGCCAAAAGTCGCGGCAGGAGGAGTGATGGTGAGCTTAAAGTTGTCGCAGCCGGGATTGTTCGGCCCGCTGCAGCTAGAGGATCCCGCTGCTGGCGGGATCGGGATCTGGCCAGTCCAGGTCACTGTGGGGTTGCTCTGGGAGACGGTGCCGCTCGACGGAGTAGCGGCATAAACAAGGGCCGCAAAAAGGGCGAAAACCAGGCCGGTTAACACCAGGCGAACCACAGGAATCTTCATCTTTCACCTCTCTGTGTTCTTTAGTGTTCTTTCTTGCGGCGACCGCGAAGGCTGGGAATTAAATGCGGAACCGCCGACGAAAAGGTCACCAACGCAAAGTAGCATCACATTACCTATAAGTGGTTGCGTCACGACGCGCGATAGTGTCAACACTATCAGCCTTTGTCAAGTCTTTTTCCCGGGGTTCCAAGTGCCACAAAATGCAGGCCAACATGGGCAAAACCATGCCTGCTTTCTTGGAGCGTCGTTAACGAGGCGAAGTCGGTAGTATCATAGCTCTGCGGTTTAGTAGTTACAGTCGCATGAGGGCAGATAGTGCCGGTTCAGAAGACAGCGGTATTGACATCGAGTCATGACCGATTGCGAGAGGCTGCTAAGGATCTATTCGCCGACCGCGGTTACGAGAGCACTCCGACGGCGGAGATCTGCCGGCTAGCGGGCACCAGCCAATCTCAGCTGATCAAGCACTTCAGCAGCAAGCTGGGCCTGTTGGAGGCCGTTTTTGAATTTGCGTGGGAGCAAATCAACCCGGCCATCCGGCTGGCTGCCGAGAGAATACCTTCCCCTACCGACAAGCTGAAGATTGTCGTCGACATGGTGCTTACCTTTCTGGAAAGGGACCGTGCACTGCGGACGCTGTTCCTGTTTGAAGGCCGCCGGATTCGCGGCGATGGACATCTGGTCGTGGTCACTCCTGGCTTTCTGGAATTCATCAAATTCCTGGACGCCATCCTGAAGGAAATGGCAGCCAAGGGGGAACTCTCGCCAAACATTAACATCCAGGCGCTTCGATCGGGATTCATGGGCGCCATC
>DATEPX010000382.1:0-9370 GCA_035272945.1 Terriglobales bacterium | reverse complement strand
AACCCCCGTGGTTTTAGGCGTGAGTCGTGGGGTGGATTTGAATTTTGGGATTGACACCCGCAAAACTGCGGCAGGCGAATCCGAGACAGGCTGTCCGTGAAGTTCTCCTGTACCTGCACAAGCAAGGTCGAAGCTTCGGGGGTTGTGGGGTTAAGGTTTTCCCTGATGGCGCCGCTCTTGCCTGCGATGTCGACGCCCGGTTTTCAGGCGAGGAACTGCAAGCCGACATCGTACTGACGGCCAGAGCGCCGCTTTCTGCTCCAACGAACAGTCAGGAGAGTTTCCGTAAAAGGGGGTGACGGACGCAATGCCGTCGGTCCTTGCCGCTGTGCATTGACTCCTTCTATCTAGGTTGTTGACAGCTTGATCGAGGGCGAAGAAAGCCGATGCGGACTGCCATTTTCAACTGATGGCTATCCTTGAGACCGCCTCCTAACTGTGGCAGGAGAGAACTTCATTTCGCTTCGTTCCCTTCATCCTTGGCATCGGCTCCGTGCTCCGTCGGGATGACGACTTGCGCCCGGCAGGCGGCCGCCGTCGAACAGTTGTGCTACGTACTTGTCCTTGCACTTTCCGGAGCAGAAATGAACGGCCAACCGATCGGCAGCGCTGGACTCTTTCCAGGCTGACAGGATGTGGATCTCGCGATGAACCGCGGTTACGCCCACCATTTCCGCTGCACGTCCCAAAATCCAAGGTGCGTTTGCCTTCTTAGTCCTGCCGCACCAATCGCAGGCGTAGTGAATCATGCTTCTTACCTCCTAGCTCCTGTCTGACCGGGCTGCGACAGATTTACGTCGCGACGGATACCGACGTCTTCTCTCGGTGACGACACGACAGCTGTTGGTCCGGCCCCGAGTGCAGGGCGACGAAGCGAGCGGACGGCGACAATCGCCCTGCGTACCTCAGGTAGGTGTCGATCGACGCCACGACGCCGTGAGCATCGATATCAAACACGTCAATGCCCAGCAGAGCGTAATCATATTCAGGATCAATCACGATACCCTTGTCCAGCACGCGGTCGAGAATCCTGATGGATTGAGTGCCGCTCGTGGTACGCTTGCTGATCGTTTGAAATCTTTGACCGAGGTCGTTTGGACGGTTGATGGAGATTCTTTTCCAACCCAGGTCCGGACTTCTGCTCATACCCCATCACGCTGAAATCGGTCGGCGAGCAGAGAACCAATCCTAAATTTACGCCCCTGTCTGTGCGAAACCGGAGGCGGGACGAGTGGCTCCGAATCCTTGGGCCTTTCGATGCAGCGACCCAAACGGACCGTTTCTTCATTAAATGCCCAAACCTCCAGACTGGTTCGTCTCGGCCTGACTGTTGCAACTTTCGTCGACCCACATGCCATCCCCGATGAGGGAGAACAAGTTGCATCCTATTCCGCCTCAAGTCTGCGCACAATCAGGTGGTTTCCGGGTTTATCTGCCGGGGAACGCTCTATTTTCCCGCGCTACAATACTGCCTGCCGCCAGAAGCTGTGTCCGCCGCCCGCTTTTTCATCGCCCGTGTCGTAAAGCTCCCGCCAGGAGCGCGCGCGCTACCTCTGCTTCCCGCTTCTGGGTAAGCGAGGAAGGCCAAGTTGTGCTGGCGTTTCTTGCGCAGCTGGGCGATGAAGCTGGAGTACTTTTTGGCGAAGTGATCGCGGAGTTGTTCAAACTGCTGCCGCGCAAGCTCGGGTTTCCAGGAGGATTTGACGGCTCGCCACCTCTGTTGAAACTCGATGCTGTCGGGTTTGTTGAGATGGTTTTGGTTTTGCGTTGCTGGGCATAGCAAAAAAAGGTGAACACCGGCGCCGGGAAACAGACTTTGGGTGATGTGGAGGAATCCAGAACAATTGTCGTGCACGAGAATGCAGCGGGCTTTCAGCGACGCTGGACATCCAGCCGCTACGCAACACGAGAGTGCCAAACGAACACAGGCGGGACACCACCCAGTCAGGGCTGGAGCAAACCGTGCCTAATCGCATAGCGCACTAAGCTCGCGGTTTCATGGATATCCAGTTTCCGCATGAGCCGGACCCTGTGAGATTCAGCCGTCTTTGTGCTAATTGCCAGTAAGATGGCAATTTCCTTCGTCGACTTTCCTTCGCCAACGAGTTGAAGAACTTGGCGCTCCCGCGACGTGAGGGGGTCCGCCAGAAGATCTGTTTTGGACAGAAACGCCCCCACAACCGCCTGGGAAACGTTGGGGCTGAGATAGACTCTCCCTTGGCAAACGTGTTGAATGGCATGGATTAAGTCAGTGGCAACCTGACTCTTCAACACATATCCCTTCACCCCAGCGCGGAGTGCTTCTGTGACGTATTGATCCTCGTCATGCCGTGTCAATAGGATCGTTTTCGTACTCGGGAAAGACTTTTGCAACTCGCGAGCAGCGTCAATCCCGTTCAAGAGCGGCATGCTGACGTCCAGGATAGCGATGTCAGGGCGGATGCTGGGGACCAGCCTGACGACCTCGTGGCCGTTGGACGCCTCGGCGGCGACCTGGATGCCCTCTCGTTCCAAGAGCGCCCTTAAACCCTGGCGGACAATCGCATGGTCGTCTGCGAGAAGAACTCGAATTGGCATTTTATTTCTCCACCGGAATTCTGACGAGCAATTCCGTGCCTCGGCCCGGCTCTGAGTCGATTTGCAAGGTCCCTCCCACCGCATTCAGGCGCTCCCGGATTCCAACCAGTCCTAGACCTTTCTGCTCCCTCTGCGAAAGAACTGTGGAAACGTCGAAGCCCACCCCATCGTCACGGATCCGGCAATGTAGATTCTTCACAACGCATGTGAGCCGAATCTTCACGTTCCTGGCCCGCGCATGTTTGGTGACGTTGGTGAGCGCTTCCTGAACGATGCGATAAAGGGCGGTTTCAATCTTCGGCGCGTAACGGACCTTCAGGGAACTCTGGATCCCGATCGTAAGCTCCGATCTCTTTGAAATGCCATCGACAAGGAATTGCAGCGCCGGCAGCAAACCTAGGTCGTCTAGCATCGTGGGCCGGAGTTCGTGGGAGAGCCTTCGCAAGTGGTTTTCCATCTGATCGAGAATGGTACTAACCTCCTGAAGACGTTCCCGCAGAGAGGGACTCACTTCCTGAGCTAATCCCGACATAGCTAGGCGTGCAGCAACGAGGAGCTGTCCCGCCTCATCGTGGACAGTGTGGGCGATCCGCTTGATCTCATTTTCCAGTGTTTCGTTCAGCTGGCGGAGAGCCAAAATCGCTTCTCGGAATCCACGATGGGTCATTTCATACGGAGAAAGACTCTCGCTGAAAAATTCTTTGGCCCTGTCAAAATCCTGCTCAAGGGCTGCAGAGCCGCTCATACGCTGTAACACGCTGGCGAGGGCGTCGTGGTGTATGGCTGCAATATCTAGTACGCCGATGCCATCGCCTAGGGCTGTGCGACCAATCTCATAGGCGCTTCGCAGCGCGCTTTCGCCTCCACCCGACAGATATTCTTCGAGACCCTTTGCGTACGAATGTTCCACATCTATTGGCTTATCCTGTTGAATGTTTTGTCTGCCATTCATGTGCTGCCTCCCACGTACCGTGCGACCAGCACGAGGGCGTCGTCGGTCGGTTTCGAGTACCGGGCCAGTATGTGTTCAGCGGCTTTTTGTGGCAGATGGTTCCGGACCAGTTGCCGGGCGAAGTCGCTCTTGATGCCATCGGTAGATAAGACCAGTGTATCCCCGACGGATACGGAAAGCATTGCTGCCTGGAGCGTCGGCAACTCGACGCCAACTACACCGGAGCGAAGCAACAATGATTCTTCCGGGAAAACCGGAGTTGCAGCACAACGAAGCAAGACACCCTGCACGTTCCCCACCCCTAACCACGTCATCAGCCCCTGGGCCACGTTGAACGACGCGATGCTCATGACCACACCTCGCGTCGCGCGTAGCCCTTCGTGGCACCGCTGAACCACTGTCACGACCGGCTCTTCCGCGCGCGCCGCTAGGGTTGCCAGGGCAATGCGGGCAGCGGACGCAGCTTCGTCTCCATGTCCGAGTCCATCAACAGCCGCAAGCAGCACCCCTCTGGGAAACGGCTTCACAATGTGTCGGTCTCCAGAACTGGATTGCCCCAGCAGCGCGCGAGCAGCGACACCCCATTCGATCGCTGAGGATGCTAAGGTTTCCATTTCTTCGCTGTGACGGTCGTGCCTTGATTCTCTTCGGAAACTATCTCAAACTCATCGACAAGCCGCTTTACGCCCGGTAGTCCCAGACCCAGACCTCCCGATGTCGAAAACCCGTCGTGCATGGCTCGCTGGACGTCAGCGATACCGGGTCCGTCGTCATGGGCGATGACCTGAATGCCTTGACGGGTCGAGCCGTTGATCACTTTGACTCGGATATTCCCCGATGCGGCGTACGCAACAATGTTCCGTGCTAGCTCGGAGATGGTAGTAGCGATCAAGGTGGCGTCTCCCGAAGAGAAGCCGAGAGCGGTCGCCAGTGAACGCCCCTTCTGACGAGCAACTATAATGTCCTGGTCTGAATTGATGGGGACCTGGATTTCGTCTTCCACATTTACAATCTCTTATCCGTACTGCTGAACTCTTGATTCAAATGAACTAAACCCTCTTCTAGGTCCAGTGCTGTAGTCACATTTTCGAGCTTCAATCCCAATTGCACCATGGCAAAGGCAACTTCCGGCTGGATGCCGACGATCACCATTTTCGCTCCGCGCAGACGGACCATTTGTGCGATATCGCGCAGGGTGCGCGAGGCAAACGAGTCCATCACGTCCAGCGAGGTCACGTCTACGATAACGCCGCGGGATCGGCAACGTACCACCCGCTGGACCAGCGCCGAACGAAGTTGAAGCAGATCTGAATCTGTCAACGCTGACTGCACGGTCGCAATCAGGAAGTATCCTTGTTTGAGAATCGGAACGTCCACAAGCGAACTCCTCCCCACGGCTTAAGAGGCTTCGGCAAGCGGTAGAACTCTGTATCCAAGCAGGCGCTCGGCCTGTTCGATGCCACCCTGAAGGTCGCCAACAGTATTCATCTTTCCCAGATCCACTCCGATATTCACGATCGTTTGGGCAATTTCGGGAGACAGCCCGGTGACGATGACCGTCGCGCCCAGCAGCCGCGAGGCTTCCACCGTCTGCACCAAATGGTTGGCGACGCTGGCGTCGATGGCAGCCACGCCGGTAATGTCAATTACGACAACCTTGGCACGGTTGGTTCGGATTCCGCGGAGCAGCTGTTCGGTCAACTGACGGGCACGCTGTGGGTCAATAACGCCGATAATCGGCAAGATGAGCAGGCGCTCGCGAACCTGCAAGACCGGCGTCGAGAGCTCGCGAATAGCCTCCTGTTGCTCACGAATAATGCGCTCGCGCTCTTGCACGAAGCCGACCGCCACCGTGTTCGCGATACGGTTTGCAGCTGGTTCGTAAGAGTCGAGGATGCGGCTCAGCATATCGAAGTCTGATTGATACTTGGCAAACAGGGAGCGGGCGAGGACGTCGCGTAGCAAGAGCACAATGCCCACGACTTCATGTGTTTCCACACCGCGCGGAATGATGCGCTCCGACAGATTACGCGCGTAGGCCTGAATTGCCTCGAGGGTTCCCGTCTCCAATGCCTCCACGTAGTTGTCGTAGACCGAAGTGGTTTCGGCAAAGATTTCTTGCTTGGTCATCGCAGTCAGCAATTGTGCTTCGGTGATGCGCCGTGCCCACTCTTCGCGGAGTTGCGTACGGTGCTGCCGCAGGTGCGCGACCAGTTCACCAAGGAGGAGAGAAGTTGGCTTAACTTGCCGCAGGCTACCGCTGTACTCCTCCTCGATTTGCGTGTTTCCCGGATTGCTATTCGTTGGAGCCATGGGATTACACTCCCCGTTCACCTTGAGGTTTATGGCCACTAGAAGTCAGCATTTGTGTGGGTAGGATTTACCACATCGACCCGCAACCGGCTAGCAGGTAAATGCTGTATCCCATTTGGGGAATATACCTGACGGCGTGCAGTCGTTTCATGATTCGGGACACGACACCAGGCGACTCTCTTCGGTCCACGCGGTCTCGACAAGCTGGCGAAGAGAATCCTTCGAATTCGAGCAGGGCTCCAAAGAAACTCGCTCGCAAGTTGTTGATGCACAAGATCGCGCTTATCACGCTGTGACAGATGTGGCTACAACTTGCTACCCAAATAAACCTGTGTTCCAGCCGGCAATTCCGAGGCCTGGGGTCCGCCCAATCCGGCCCGCCAGAGGCCGATCCAATGACATCGCCCTTGGACGCGGCAATGCGGTTTTCCCCGGGTACGCTTGTGGTATTCGTCCTCAATTGGATGCCTTGTTTTACCCGATTCCTTCCCTCAGAGCACGGTGCTAAATGATGTGAGTGGAACCCGCTGCATGGGAGAGGGCGGATCAGCTGGCTAATGTGTAAAGGGACGGGAGCGGAATGACGGGGCAGGCGATCATCAAGGCCATTCTGGCAGGCGAACGCGATCCGCAGCAACTGGCTGCATTTCGTGATCGGCGGCTAAAGGCGAGCGAGGAGGAAATCGCGCGCAGTCTGCAAGGCAATTGGCAAGATGATCTGCTGTTTGTGCTGACGCAGGAGCAGGATGGCTGCGAGTTCTGTCAGAGGCAGATGGCCGAAGTGAGACCAGCGGCGGCTCCAGCACTACCTCCAGTAGATGGCAGATTGCAGGCAAGATGCCAGTGTTCCACAAGAGACGCGGAAGGAACGGCTCAAGAAGAAGAAAGGAAATAAACCGCAGTTTGACTTGCGCCGAGAGCTGTTTCGCATGACCGGTAGCGACCCGACCCAGATCGATGCGATTGACGTTATGACCGCGATGACGATCGTCAGTGAAGCCGGATGGGAAACGAGCAGATGGAAAACGGAGCACCATTTTGTTTCCTGGTTGCGGCCGTGTCCGGACAATCGAATCAGTGGCGATGAGATCATCGCTAAAGGTCGGCCGCTGACCAACAACAGGGTGACCATCGCTTTAAAGATGGCAGCCAGCACATTACGGGTTAGCGATACGGGCCTGGGCGCTCAGTTTCGCCGGCTGAGAACCAAGCTCGGAGCCACAGTCGCTATCAAAGCCATGGCAGGCAAGCTGGCCCGACTGGTCTACCGCATGCTGCGTTACGGCTTGCAATACGTGGATAAAGGAGTCCACTTCTGCGAAGCCCGACACCGCCAGCTACAGATCAATCATCGGAAGTGGAAAGCCGCCGGGTTCGGATTCCAAATCACCGAAGCGCTGCTTAAAGGGCAAGCTTTCTGGGGGGAACGGACATGACTATGTCGGTCCCGACTGGCCGATCCGAAAAACGGATTGCGAGGGCAGCGGCCGTAGAAATTTGTCTCCAGGATGAACCAATGCTTAAAGAAGGAGCATCGACCGAAAACGTGAGTGCCCACGGCGCACGTGTTCTTATGAAACGGCAGTTGCGGCCGGGGCAGCAGGTGCTGGTTACCTGTCCCCAGGAGGGCGTACGGTCGCCAGCGCGGATCGTTTACTGTCACAATTTGGGGGGGCCTACGTTTGCTGTTGGTCTGGAACTGTCCGGCCGGGTGGATTGGGCAAGGCCGTACTAGAAGCTCGATGGTTTGCCTCCGCGAAGCTCTGTGGCACGTTTGAGTGCTTTGGCGAAACGTGGAGCAGACCAGGCGTTCAGGCGTTCGTGAAGAGGATGTAGTCCGCAGCGGGGATTCAGGGTAGGTTGCGAAGCCAGATCCTTTCCCTTCTCCGGGTCCCCACCGACCGCCAGCTTGTGCACCGGGGTGGGAGGCCACCCGGGCGGCATCCTTGGCATCTTCATAGCACGCAGGCGATCGACATCACGGTTGGTATTGTTCGCAGTGGGTATATTACGATTTTCACCTTGAAAGCGACAACAAGGCGGGAAGTAAGGATGTCTAGTGCACTGATCGCGGCAGGCGCCATCCCGCACGGAGCGAAGGGAAAAATCAACCGTGTGTTCGGTTAGCCGGAATCCATGGTCGCTGACGTCTGGTCCTGTTGTTGGCCACATCTCCTTGTACACGGGTACCGTAAAGCATCGGGCTGCAGTTCCGACACGTGGGCAGAATGTCGTCTCGGGCGAACCATAACGTTACTACATTTCCCTATGTCTGGTTGCCAGCAGCAAACGCTCTCAAGGCTAACCGGACCGGGGCGAAGTGTTCCATATCCCCGCCGCGTATTACAAGCGTGGCGCTAGCGAGGTTGTACAGTGCAAAACATCCGTTCACGGCGGAGGGCGACCACATTCGCCCTGCTCGGCACCTCAGGTTTGAAAGGAATTTTCACATTAATCTGTACTGCAGTGTTCGGCATTGGGCGCAGTAAATTTCCGTCTGCGCTCTGGGCGCTCGAACCGCCGGTTCTGCACACGTGGGACTCCAAAAACCGCACCGGGGGCATGGTTCAATCCGGCCAAACCGAGCAAGGTGCAGCTATGCATTGGTCGCGGCCGCTTCTGTTTTCCGCCCTTGCAGCCTTCCTTGCATTTTCACCTGGGTGTGCTTCAGGACCTAAGACGTCGTCCGCGGGGGCAGGAACATTCTCGATTAGTGTCTCGCCGGCACAACAGACAGTGACTGCTGGAAGTGCAACGACCTACGTCGTGACTATCACTTCGTCGAACAACTTCAAGGGAACAGTCAATCTGGGTGCAGCGGGCGTGCCGTCCGGCGCCTCTGCGACGTTTAGTCCTTCTTCGCTAAACGGCGGCGGCTCCTCAACCGTGATGGTATCGACGGCCTCCAGTACAGCGGCGGGAACCTACACCCTCACCCTGACCGGAACCAGCGTCAACCTCACGCATTCGGTGTCGGCCACCCTCGCGGTCAATGCCACCGGCTCGGCTTTCTCGTTATCCGCCTCGCCCACGCAGGAAACGGTCACAGCCGGAGCCAGCACGCATTACAGCATTAGCGTGACTCCCAGCAACGGGTTTAACCAAGCCGTCACTCTAAGCCTCAGCGGTTTGCCGGCGGGCGCGAGCGGAAGCCTCAACCCTAATCCGGTGCCGGGCGGCACCGGCTTCTCCACCCTGCTCGTCCAAACCGCTTCCACCACGCCGGTGGGCAGCTCGGTGCTGACCGTTACGGGGAGCGGCGGCGGTCAGAGCCAGATGCTCCCGCTGCCTCTGAACGTGATCGCCCCGGGTCAGCCGATCAAGACGGTTTTCATTATTCTGATGGAAAACAACAATTGGTCGTCGATCAAGGGCAACGCGACTGCGCCTTACATCAACAATACGTTGCTGGCCATGGGATCGCATGCCGAGCAGTACTTCAATCCGCCCGGAAACCACCCCAGCCTGCCTAATTATCTCTGGCTGGAGGCGGGAACCAATTTCGGGATTTCGGACGATAATGCCCCC
>DATEPX010000381.1:0-27020 GCA_035272945.1 Terriglobales bacterium | reverse complement strand
TGGGCGAGGCGCTCGTCCGCTCTGGCATCGCACCAGGACAGCCAGAATTCACGGAGGCCGAAGAGGCTCTCAAGAAAGCGGTAGCCGAGCGCCCCAACTACGCCGGCTCGCACCTTGCCTTGGGCAAACTTATTTTATTGGACAATCGGACGGGCGACGCGATTGCGCATTTGGAAACAGCGAGGAAGCTCGATCCAAATAATGCTTCGGTCTATTTGAATCTGGCTGCCGCGTATCGCAGGCGAGGCGATCTTCAGCAAGCGCAAAATATGCTGGCGGTGCTTGCGAAGCTGAATCAAGCCCAAGCCGAGAAAATCAGGTCAGCCCCGGGAGACCGTAAAGCTGGCTATGCAGGGTCTGAAAAGGGGCAATGGGAAGCGGCCGAGCATCCCTGACGATGTGCCGCGCGGCACGCATACGTTATTTTGGAGACACGCGAGGGAAAGGCCGCTCGACAATTCCCGTTCCTTCCTTCACTGCGACAATCTGATCACTTTTCAGGTTCGAGAGCTTGGTTACCATTCTGCTGGGCCAGGTGATTTCAACCGCGTCGATTCTAGAGCGCTGACCCAGTCCAAAGTGGAGTCGAGGATCCTGGGCGGATTGGTAACTCATGCCGCCCTTTCGCTGGTCGTAGAGGACCAGATCACCGGCCGACACTCTCACCCGCGCTCCCACACCGTCGCGATTCGACTTGGTCCCAATCAGCAGAACCTCCAACCAGTGGTTGGTGTTGCCGCCGTCATTGCGCAGGAGTTGGGGCGCCTGCCCATTGTTGCTCACCAGAATGTCCAGATCGCCATCGTTGTCGAAGTCGCCGACAGCGGCGCCCCGGCTGACTTTCGCCAATTGGAAGTCGAGACCAAGGCGGTCGCTGACATTTTCAAAAATCCCATGTCCCGTGTTGCGAAACATCAGTTTTGGCTCGGCGTATTGCGTGCGGGCGTGGTAGCGCTCGATATTGTCGAGCACGTGGCCGTTGGCCATAAAGAGGTCGCGCATGCCGTCATTGTCGTAGTCCATGAAACGCGTGCCGAAGCCGCTCATGTGGTAAGTGGCGTAAGAAAGTCTTGAGCGGAACGTAGCGTCGTCAAAAGTCTGGTCTCCCAGGTTCTGGTAGAGGCGCGCCAACTGCATATCCAGGTGGGTGACGATCAGATCCATGCGCCCGTTGCCGGTCGTGTCCGCGGCATCGGTTCCCATGCCCGCCTCGAACTGCCCATCGTCGCCGACCGCAACGCCCGCCGCGTAGGCCAGTTCACGGAATGTGCCATCGCGATTATTGTGAAACAGAAAATTCGGCATGTGATCGTTGGCGATGAAGATGTCCTGCCAGCCGTCATTGTCGTAATCGAAGGTCACCACTCCCAAACCGTTTCCGCCCTTCGCCCCCAAACCCGAGGTTTTGCTCACGTCGGCGAAGGTCCCGTCTCCGTTGTTGTGATAGAGCGTCGGAGGCTGGCCGTGGAAGTCGTCGGGATGGCAATAACTTCGCATGCCGGGAGCGCGGTCCCCACAATAGAAGTTGTGCTCCGGCGACCAGTCCACGTAGTTCGCGATGATCAAGTCCAGGCGGCCGTCGTTGTCGTAGTCGAACCATGCTGCACTGGAGGCCCAGCGGCCGGAATTCTCCACACCTGCGTGTGCGGTAACGTCAGTGAAGGTGCCGTTCCGGTTGTTGTGGTAGAGAATGCATCGTCCATAACCGAGTACGAGCAGATCGGGGAAGCCGTCGTTGTCGTAGTCACCCACGGCTACGCCCATTCCGAACAGACCCTCAGCGCCTACCCCAGCGCCGACGGTGACGTCGGTGAAAGTGCCATCGCCGTTATTGCGGTAAAGCGCGCTTCCTAGCGGCTGCCGGGGGCGGTACGCCCCGGTCGCCGCCCCATTTACCAGGTACAGATCGAGCAAGCCATCCTGGTTGTAGTCGATCCACCCGCAGCCTGCGCCCATAGTTTCGATCAGGTACTTCTCGGAGGATGCGGCATTGTCGTGACGAAAGGTGATGCCCGCTCGGCCAGCAATATCGAGAAAACTGGCGGGACTGGCTCCTCTGGCGGGCCACGCGCTGCGCCCCGCAGCGAGCACGATACCCACCGATCCGAGGCCCTTGAGCAGATCGCGCCGGGAGATGGTAAGGATGCTTTTCACGAACCAGGTTCAGGGCGAAGTATTTGCAAGATTTGTAGCTTACCGCAAGCAGGCGTTCCCTGAAGGCGATTGATTCAAGGCGGGTTCGGCTCTCGAGGTTAGGTGCCAAGATTCGGCGCAGCGAACGCCCGATGCCCACACTACGATTTTGCCCGGGTCACAAAATCTGGGTCACAAAATCTGATTGACAACGATATCGAATAAAGCATACAAACTCCAATCCAGCGGTAAACGTTCGTTGTTGCGCAGGCCGCCACTTCCCTGGATTGGCGCGCTGAACCAGGTCGTGCTGGTCACGAAAAGCGAAGCTTCCTTGGTCGAGACTAATCGAATTCAGATCCCCGGACCAGCTTCGGTTTGAACTTTCAGCTATGTTTATTCCCTGCTGGGCGAAGTCGTGGCCAGGGCGGAGACGATTGTGGCGTGGTCTACGAACCGGTTTCTTTTGGGTAAGCTAAGCCGGAGTGAATATGGACCGACGTAACTTCTTGCAGGCAATGGCAGCGGCGGCCGCGAGCCTCGAGGTCTTAGGCTGGCATTGAAGTAGTGGCCCGCCCCTCGGCGGGGCCGCGGCTTGTTCTCTTCCTCCTGCTCGGTGGCTCGCGCCGTCGTGCCCACCGGCTTGAGAGACTGACGGCGTACTCAATAGGTTCGCGCAACAGCTTGCCGGCAGCGGCAACGTCCGGCTCCCGGCACAATTCCACAAGCCGGTGGTGTTCTTCATCCGATGCTTGCCAGCTAAAATGTGCGTCCGCCACCATCGAGTCCGGCTTCTTCCGGAGGAGCAATGAGCATCTTCACGGACCACAAAGTTACGCGCCGCGCCCTGCTGCTCTCGACCTGTGGTCTGGTTCCAGGCATCCGCCTCTTCAACGCGCTCGACACCTTGGCGGCGCCTCGAAGGGATTACCCCGTGAAGCCGGTGCCTCTTACCGAGGTCGATATTCTCGACGATTTCTGGGCGCCGCGCATGGACGTGAATCGCAATGTTTCCATATGGCACTGCTTCAAGAAGATGAAGGAGTCCGAGGATTTTGGCAGCCCCAAACTGATCGAGGGGGCTGCCTACATGTTGGCCAAGCGTCCTGATCCCAGGCTTGAGCAATACGTGGATCAAGTGATCGACCAGCTGGTGAGCCAGCTGCCCGCGCGCCTGGCCGATCCTGATAAAGCGGTTCGGGTGTCTGGTCATTTTTTGGAGGCTGCGGCCGCCTACTATGCCGCTACCGGCAAGCGGAAGATGCTCGATGCTGCGCTCGAAGACGGCAAAGTGATTGATGCGAACTTCGGGCCCGGCAAACGAGACTACATCTCCGAACACGAAGGGCAGAAAATCGGATTGCTCCAGCTTTACCGGCAGACCGGCGACGACAAATATTTAAAGCTTGCCAAGTTCTTAATGGATGGACGTGGCAAAGACGGCTATCCGCGAGCTGGCGAATATGCGATTGACCGCACCTACGCGCAAGACCATGAACCGGTGGTCGAACAGGACGAAGCCGTAGGCCACTGCGTTCGCGCCACGTTCTTATACATCCCCCTCACCGATCTAGCGGCGCTGACGGGACGGCCGGGGTATAAGGAAGCTGCGGACAAGATCTGGGCAGACGTTGTCCATCACAAGCTTTATTTGACCGGGGGCATCGGGTCCATTCGTTTTCATGAGCAATTCGGCAGCGCTTATGAGCTTCCCAATCTCAGCGCTTGGAACGAGACTTGTGCCTCCTACGGAAACATCGTGTGGAATCAGCGCATGTTCCAATTGCATCAGGACGCCAAGTACATCGATGTACTGGAGCGGGTTCTTTATAACGGCTTCGCGGATGGCGTTTCGCTCAAGGGAGATCGCTTCTTCTATCAGAATCCTCTGCGCTCCTTCGGCAGCTACGAACGCTTCGAGTGGATTGACGTTCCCTGCTGCCCCCCGAACGTCGTGCGCCTTATGGCTTCCCTGGGGAGCTACATCTATGCGCAGTCTTCCGATTCGGTTTACGTCAACCTCTTCGTTGGCAGCAATGCAAAGGTGAGCCTCCCCGGTGGAAACACCGTTGGCATTCAACAGGAGACTCGATACCCGTGGGAAGGAGCGGTCAGCATCCACCTCAACCCGGAGCGAGCCGAACCATTCACCATGCTGGTGCGCATCCCAGGTTGGGCGCGGAATGAAGTCCTTTCTGGCGACCTCTATCAGTATGCGGATAAGAACGAGGAGAAACCGACGTTGAACGTGAATGGCCGGCCTGTCGAGTTAAGAATGGAACGCGGCTATGCCCGCCTCGAACGAAAATGGTTAAAGGGAGATACGGTTCAATTGCATTTGCCCATGCCCGTGCGCCAGGTGAAGGCCAATGCCAAGGTCCAGGAAGATCGCGATATGGTGGCCTTGCAGCGCGGTCCGCTGGTGTATTGCGCGGAGTGGCCGGACAATGGCGGACACGCTTTAAACCTGATCATTCCCGAGAACGTTAAGTTCGAAAGCCAATGGCGTCCGGAGCTGCTGAACGGCATCCAGGTTGTGACCGGCAATATTAAAGCGCTGCAGCGGGAGGACAACAGCCGTGAGCTGAACGGGCATCGCCATCAGCTGGTGGCGATTCCGTATCTTGCTTGGTCCAATCGCGGGCCGGGGGAGATGGCAGTTTGGATGTCTCGCGAGCCGCAAAAAGCATGGGTCGCGCCTTTGCCTCCTGATCCCATACATGCGGTTCGCTCCTCGGGTGGAGTTCAAAAAGTCTGGACGGGCTACAACGATCAGAACGATGACATCCGCGCCCTCTATGACGGCAAGGACCCACTCAGTTCTGCCGACGAGTCTTACTTGTATTTCAGGATGCGGCCCGAGCCCGGAACCGCGGCATGGATTGAATACGAATTCAAATCGCCAGCCAAGGTGTCTTCTACCGAGGTTTACTGGTTCGACGACCGGCGATTCTGTCGCGTGCCCACATCCTGGCGCGTCCTGTATAAGGACGGGGACGCCTGGAAGCCAGTCGCGAACGTCGAGCCCTACGTCGTGGCCAAAGACAAATTCAATGCAGTAAGTTTTCTACCTGTGACAACGGTTGCCATGCGTCTAGAAGTAGAGCCCGCAACCAAACTCTATAAAGCCGGCCAAATCGGCCCCCCGGCTGCCATGTTTATTGACAAGGATACACAATGGCGCGAGTTCGGCCTCCTCGAGTGGCGAATCTCATAGAAGGGCGGACTTGTACATGAATACTTCCATCGTGTACGTGCCGCTTCCGCGTGTCTCGAATGGGCCGATGATCCCTCGAAGACTCTCTCAACGTCTCCGTTGTCAGCGCAGCAGCGCCGATGCGGACCACAGGATGGGTGCTTCGCCGTGCAAATCGCCGGTGTTCCGGGCACGATCGAGGTAGTATTCGAGATCGTTCTTCTTGCCTGTGCCTTCGCAGACGTTGCGAATATCGCCGTTCGGCTCCAGATATGCCGTCAGCGCGATCCATGCCTTTCGCGCCGCCGGCGCGTACTTCTTGCGGTCGAGCCATCCGTTCTTCACGCCGGTGATCATGGCGAAGGTGAACATGCCGGTTGAGGAAGTCTCAGGCCATGCTTCCGGATGATCGATGAGCTGGTGCCACATGCCGTCCTTGTCCTGATAGCGCAGGAGGGACCCCATCATGCTGCGATATCCCTTCAGGATGCGGGCGCGTTGCGGATGACCGGCGGGCAGCGAGCGGAGCATCTCCGCCATGCCAGCGGCAACCCAACCGTCGCCACGTCCCCAGAAGAAGGGCACGTCGGGAGCGTGAAAGAAAAGGCCGTTCCTCTGCTGCAGCTTGTCGAGATAGGCGACCATTTCGTGCGCAGCGCGGTCGAGGTACTTACGATCGCCGGTGGCGCGATAGGCCTGCACCTGCACTGCAGTGATCATGTACATATCGTCGATCCAGAAGCGCGTCTGGCTGGTGAGGCCTTCGGGAGTCGGATCGGCCCATTGCTTGTCGGCGAGTGATTTGCCCACTTCGAGGTACTTCGCTTCTTTCGTTTCGATATAGATCTCGAAAGGGACCGCACCGAACACAGTGTTGTCCACGTGATTTGACGGCGGGATGAGCGATGCCTTCTCGCCGAGCAATGGATCGAAGCGCTGGACGAGGCGCTTGGTCAAGTCAGTGTCGTGCGTGAGCTGCGCAAAGGTCAGCGCGCCGTACCAAGTGCAGGTCTCAGGGTAGATGATGGTTTTGCCCGGAGGCGTGCGACGCAGATTGAGGTAGTCCTGCGAAATGTAGCGTTCGGCCACTCGTTTGCCGATCTCCTCGGGCGATGCCCCCGCGGGCCAGTGGGTGAACTCCTTGGGCTGGGCCTCCCTGCCTCGCGCGAGCGCCAGAGATGCGCCCAGTAGAACTAGGATGCATGGGAGCGAGAAATTTCGGTATCGTTTTGTCCTGAGCATTCGTGTTCTCCCGTTTGAATTGCGCTTCGCTAGCGGCGCAAGCGCACAGTAATCGCAGTAACCGATAGATGCGGACGCTCTACTCGCGATCGTGTCCCATCCGGCGAAACAAAAGCCGGATGCGGCACCACCCTGTCCGGCTGGTCAAATCTATTGCAGGCGTTTACGTCCGAATCGTCCAGAATCTGGTCGACGGCGCTTGCCGGCTGTCCTCGAAGCAATTCGCAATCTACCGTAAAGTCAGTATCGAAACTCGGGTTGGCCGATCGAGAGCTTGCCGGTGTTCGCGGCGGGAAGGCGCTCGCGAGAGAAAGCGTGGCAGCGCCCGCCAGAAATTGCCATCCTGAGACCGACCTGCTCATCATGCACTCCTGCACGTTAGGGCGCGCGACTCACGAGTTTGATGGGCCCGAACAACCCGGCTGGGATCGGTTGCACCTTGTCCATGTCCTGAGCTTGAAAACGAACTCCGTAGCGCAGGTTCAAGAGCCGGTAATCCGGAAGCGGCCGGCCTGCCATGGCGTTCAGCGCCAAGTTCGCCGCCTCGATCCGAAGGCGATTCTCTCCCGGACGAAGAAGTCTGGTGACGTCGAGCTCGTACGGGGGACACCACACAGAGCCGGCACGCTGGTCGTTCACGTAAACGATAGCGGCCTCGCGCACCGGCGGTTCAAACCATGCCTGCATGCCGGACTTCAACGCGACCGGCTCGAGTGGTTCGCCCGGGCCAAGGTCGAGCATGAACCGCTGGGATCGACCAAGCAGGCTCGGCGAGAGCAAGAATGTTTTCTCGTAAGTTGCCGTACCGGAGAAGTAGCGAGTGCGATCGTCGTCGGTCCAGGAGCGCAATTGCGCCATCTCTTCGGCCGCGCTGATGGAGCGGAAGGTCACATGCCAATCCTGGTTGAGATTGACCGTCGCTGTGGCGCCGGCGCTCGATTTGGCAGCGCGCCCACGCCGTGGCGACGCAGCGCTTGGAGGGGCAAAGACCAGCACGCGCGACTCAAACGGCGCGAGATCGAGCGCCACGCTGATTCCGGCCCTATCTGCCGTTTCTATTCTGGCGTCCGACACTTCCCCGGTCATGGCGTTCCACCATTGCGGCCGCATCCCGCTGACGCGGAATTTTGCCGTCGTGGTCTGCCGCTGGTTACCGGTATTCGCGACGAAATAGAGCTCGGCATCCAGGACATGACGATGGACGAAGCCCACGTCGGGCGAAGCGGGGCCTAGCGACACATCAGGAGTCACGAGCGCGGGAAGCTTTGACCCGAGCTCGGTCTCGTCACGAACGAAATACGCGGGCGCGTTCTCGGTCTCGAAGAGCTCTCGAGAAAGAGCGCGCACTCGGGACGATTGCTCGTCTGCGGCCCGCAGGCCCGGGGCCAGCTCCGGCACCCGCCGGGTCGCAATGAGAATTCCGCCCGCACCAACAAATTCCTGAAGCTTGCGATAGGTTTCCAGTGGAATCCGTTCAACGGCGGGCAGGATGACGACTCTATAGTGATTGGATCCCAACTGCAGCGAATGGGCGTCAATCTTGCCGGCATTGCGCAGCGCGTCGTCATCGAAGCAGTCGAAATCGAAGCCAGATTCTAGAATGCGAGCAACGACCTCGCTGCCAACGTCATCACGCAGCCCCTCAAACAGATCGACATGTCCCGGCCGCATCTGCGCTAGCGCGTCCGCTGAGGGCAGGTAGAGCGCGACATCGTTCGCTGGCGAGCCCTGCCGCAGCACGAAACTGACGCGCTGCAGGTAGCGGGTGATATCGGGCATCACAATCCACCAAGGGTTCTTCTCGTCGAAAACGCCTGCGGCATAAAAGCGCCAGCCGGGATAGCTCACACCGGGCGGCGTATAGGGCCAGCCGTGGCCGATGAGTTGGTTAATACCCTCGAGGAAATGGCGGTCCGCTTCGGCCTTCATGTCAAGCGGAGTGGCGCGGAATACGGGCGAGTGAAGCCAGGTCCAGGTTTCTGACGACGTAACCGGAACACCGTAGATGTGGCTGGCCGAAGAAGCCCAGCGCGTGGCCGACAAACTCTTCCACTGGGCGCCTTCTCCTTCGGGCAAATCGACGAGTGAATTGCTCGACAAGCTCGCCGGCGGAATCCCATAGGCTTGCATCCGCAGGTACGTGCCCTTGCCCTTTGCCCAAACGCGCAACCGGGCCACGAACCTTTCGTTGAACAGCTCAGTCAGCGTTCGCGCCCAGTCGTATTTCACGTCGCCGGTTTTCGGCCCTATATCGGCGACTAGCGCCGGGAGATACGGCCGCAGGTCATAGCCGCGCCGCTTCAGGAATTCCTGCAGAAAATCATCGGTCCAATCGGAGCCATAAACTTCAAGGCTGTCGCAGAAGACGGCGTACGGCGGCTGCTGATCGAATGCCTGCAGCAGACGGTCGCCAACGTTGTTGAGGTAATGATCGACGGCTGTCCCGTCGTAGTGATTGACGACGAAGCCCTCCGCGCCGACGGCGGCCCGCTTCACCTGCTGCCCGGTCGGGCTTGATATAAAGAAGATGGCCTCGCCCTTCATTCCCGGTGGCAGAGAAACCGTTCCTCCGGGTGTGATCGGGGCTTCGACGAAGGACTCGGGTTTAGACGCGCCGGGTTCGTGACGGCCCAGGAACATCGCGATCAGATGTTCTCCCTCGGAGAGGTCCGGGAGGAGGATAGGTTGCGTCGAATTCTCGACTTTGACGCGCTCTATGCGCAGCATACCGGCGGAGTCGGAAATGGGCACCATCGGGCCACCGTATGGCCACCCGGATCCCAAGGTCAGGTCCAAGCGCATTCCGAGGCTGTGCGCAGTACGCGATGCGAAGCGCAACGCCTCGAGGAAGCCGTCAGAAAGATAGGACAGATTCCGGACACCGGCGGCCTCATCATCCAGCGCCAGCGGATACACTGGCTGGATCTCGACGCCGCCGATCCCACCCTGCTTCATTGTGCGCAGCTCGCGCTCGAGTTCGTCGTGCGCCACGGAGGGGCCGAACCACCACCAGCGCATCATGATCCGGCTGTTCTCGGGAGGTGCCTGGAACTCGTGGCGCAGGTTATCGAGCGAGTTCCGAGCAGGCGACTTGGCCGGCTGCGAAAAAAGTCCGAACGGCAGCAGCGCAAGGCAGACGACGCATGCCATGTGCAGACACAAGGGAACCAATTTTATGTCCATTTTCATCGGCCAATCAGCTTTCCTGACTCTCCTTTATGGCAGCGTCGGCACCGCAACCGCCGGCGGCTCGACGCGCATCTCGACGGTTACCGGTTCCAGGCCCTCAGCCCTAGCGGTGATCTGAAGAACGCCGCTCCTCCGGGCGGATTGCACGATTGCGAGCGCGCGGCCGAGCCGCAATTCCCGGTGATCGGCTTTGAATTCCTCTGGGCTATCGAGGTCGGCATTGTCGACCCCGGCCAGCGACCCTGCGCCCGTCACTTCAAAGCCGATGAGATTACGCGCGCCTGGAACGACAACGCCCTTGGCGTCCACAGCCTCGACAGCAACGTAAGCCAGATCTTGTCCGGTGGCTTCAAGCCGAGTGCGGTTCGGAACGAGTCGCAGCCTCAGTGGCGCGCCGGCGGTCTCGAACGCGCTCGAGGCCACGACTTTGCCGTCCTCTTTGGCGATCGCTTGCAGCTGGCCAGCTTGGTTCGGCACATCCCAGAGAATAATGTGGTCGGCAAAATCCGCGGCCCGCTTGTCGCCCAGCGACTTGCCGTTGAGTCTTAATTCAACAACAGGTACGTTGGTAAATGTGTACACGCGCAGCATTCCAATTGCGGCAGGAAAATTCCAGTGTGAGAGCAAGGCCATGAAGTTGCCGCCGGCATCGCGCTTGGGTTGATTGACGAAGTCGGGGTTATCCACCGCCAGCGCCACCATAGGCTGATCGGTGTACAGGCTTTGAATGAAATACGACCATGGCTTGCGGACGTTGGTCAGGGAAACGAGCGTCGTGCGATACCCCTTGCTCGGCCATCCTTCCGACTCGCCGAGATAATCCACACCCGCCCAGATGAACTGGCCCGCAACGTACGGATAGTATTCGCCCGTCCTGTAGTCGCGTGTGCCCCACCACTGGTTACCGGAGTTGTCGCTGGGATCGCGCGGCGTATTGAGGTTGACCTGGTGCAGATGGACTTCGCTGCCGACGAGCACCTGGTTCGGGTGCTGCTGGTGATCGCGGGCGTAGAAGCGCGTCTGGTAATTCATGCTGATCACGTCCGTGTCCTTGGCGATCTCACCGAGCGGTGCATCGCGCTCTCCGCGGTTGTTGCGCACGGGATGCAGCGCCGCCGTCACCGGGCGCGTGGGATCGAGCTCATGCACAAGATTCTCCATCGCCTGGTAAATCAACGTGCCTTCGCGCATGTACATATGCGGCGTCATTTCATTGCCGACGCTCCAGATGAAGATGCTCGGGTGATTGCGATGATTGCGAATGAACGCGCTAAGATCGCGCTTCCACCCGGTGCCGTCAGGAAGGAAGCCGTACCACTTGTCGAAAGCCTCGTCGAAGACGAGGAGCCCGAGACGGTCGGCAATATCGAGGACGTCAGTGGCGTTCGGGTTGTGGCTGAGCCGAATGGCGTTTACGCCGATCGTCTTCAGGACCTTGAGCCGCACCTCGATGCCGCTTGCCAGCGCGGCCGCGCCGAGCGCACCGAGATCGTCGTGAAGGCAAACACCTTTGATGACGACGCGTTTGCCGTTGAGCTGGAATCCGGAGTTGACGTCGAACTTGATGGTGCGCATGCCAAAAGGCGTCTCGTAGATATCGAGCACGCGATCGCCCTCGCGCAATTCGCTGATCGTGCGATACAGCTGTGGCGATTCCAACGACCAGAGCCGCGGATGTGCGACGGTCACTATCTGGCTGGCGGTGGTTTCGCTGCGCGGAGGAACTTCCACTGGCGTTGTCTGCTCCCCGACCTGTTTGCCCGCGGGATCGAGCACCCTCACCGGCAGGCTGGTGTGGCTGGGTTTGTCGGTATCGTTGCGGACCGTCGTCTGAATCGCGATCACAGCCTGGCCCAGGCTTACCTCCAGGGTGGTCACATAGGTGCCCCAATGCGCGACATGCACAGGACTGGTCGCGACCAGCCAGACGTGGCGATAGATCCCGCTTCCCGTGTACCACCGGCTCGCCTGCTTGAGATTATCGACACGAACGGCGATGACGTTGTCGCGATCCGAGCGCGCCCAAAGAGTGACGTCGCACTCAATGCTGACGTAGCCGTTTTCGTTGTGCCCAACCTTCTGTCCATTCACCCACACATCCGAGCGATTGAAGATGCCATCGAAATCCAGCAGCAGTCGCTTGCCGGTGAGCTCCGGAGGAAGGCGGAAAGACTTGCGATACCAGCCGATCCCGATCGGCGCAAAGCCGCCGGCGCGGCCCGAGGGATTGTCCGGCTTCCACGGACCTTCGATGCTCCAGTCATGCGGCACATCGAGAGTGCGCCATGAGCTGTCGTTGAAGGTGGCCCGTTCCGCCTCGGGCGGATCGCCAAGTGTGAATCTCCAGCCGAAATCCATCGAAAACCGCTGCCGCGCCGGCTGCGCATGCGCGTTCGCCAGCAGCACCACTGCGGCGGAAAGGGACGCCGCAAATCGCGCCAGTATCGACTTCCACTGAGCGCGCTTCACCGGCGGCCATCCGTTGGGTCCGGCCAGTCGTCCGTGCGAAATGGCGCGGCCGGCAGACCGGTATCGTTGGTCAGATTCGGATTTCGAGGGTTGCTGTTGAACGCATAGCGCACCGCGACCGGATGTGGAACGCTCTGGGACCGGACCTCGACGCGGTCCTTGCCAACAATTTCCGCGCTCGCCCAGTGCCACTCGTGATCGGCGCCAGCGATCGCGAATTCTTCAAGCCTGTCGCCATGGCGCAGGCGGAGGCCTTTGCCGGCGTCGGTGAAGGTGACGATAATCTTCGAGCCTTGCAGCCGCGCCGCCCGAAGCATTGGCCCCGAGGGAGTGATTTGGCGGTGATAAGCGTCGGCCAGCGCCCAGCGCGCCATGCGCTTGCCGACATCGAGCTTGTCTTTGGGGTGGATATCGTGGGCTTCGCCAAGGTCGATGGTCACGATCAAGCCGCTGTTGCGCGTTGACATGGATGTGCGGCGCTGTGCCTCGCGAAGGAAGCTCCAGGCTTCATCCATGGGCTCCGATTGCGGATCGCGATAATTAGGGAGCTGCACGATGCCAAAGGGAAAACGGCCCTCGCCCCAACGCACGCGCCAGGCGCTAATCATCGTCGGCAGCAGGATCCCATACTGCTGCGCCCGCTCCTCGTTGGATTCGCCCTGATACCAGATTGCGCCGCGAATGGCGAACGGGACGAGTGGCTCAATCATGCCGCTGTAGATCGAAGCGGCGATGCGATACTCGCGCAGCGCATCGGGTACAGCGGGCGCGCGCGGCGGACGCGCTCCCTCCTGCTTTGCTTTTTCGACAGCGGCCCGCCATTCCGACACTTTCTGGTCGTACTCGGCTTGCACTCGGGGCCGCTCTTGGTTCCATATCTTCTCCCGCTCGACGCATCGGCGAAGGTCAGGGTTCGCGACCAGGTATTCGATCGGCGTCCACGCCTCCGCCTGCGAACCGCCGTAGGAAGCATTGATGATGCCGACCGGGACATGCAGGGCGCGCAAGAGCTCGGCGCCGAAATAGTAGCCCGCCGCTGAGAACTCCTTCACCGATTGCGGCGACGACGGCGCCCACTGTCCAAGAGGGCCGCCGGCATGGCGGAAGGCAACCTTGCGGCTGACGTTGAAGAGGCGCAGCAAACGATCATCGGCGGCAGCGGCGGCAGCTTCACCATTCGCTGTTTCCGGCAGAGTCAGTTGCATGTTCGACTGGCCGGCGACCAGCCAGACTTCGCCTACCAGGACATACCTGATCTCGAGCGTATTGGTTCCCACAATCGTCAACGATCGTGGGTTGCTGGAGGCGTGCAATGCCGAAAGCTCGACACGCCACTTGCCGTCAGGACCTGCAATCGTCTTCTTCGTCTGGCTGGCGAATCGCACCGTGATGCTCTCGCCAGGATCGGCCGTCCCCCAAATCGGCACTTTCGCACCGCGTTGCAAGACCATGCCGTCGCTGAGCACATCCGGCACGGTTACACGCGCCGGCGCGAGCGAGGTGATGAAGGCGACTGTGGAGACCACGTAATACGCGAATTGTTGAGTCCGCCGCCGAATCACTCTTGCCGCCCGCTCTGGTGGTATTTCTCGAACCAAGAGGCGACTTCGGCATCGAGCGCTTTCAAGTCCGGACGCTTTGCCGCGATGCGCCTCGCTTCCGCGTACTGCTGGTTGAGATCGCCGAGGTCGACCTTCGATCCTACGCGGATGAACAGCGGCAACTGGTGCAACTCGGCATTGACGGGGACGGCCTGACCGCCGCGGTAGATCCGGCCGGCATGCCATGCATCGCGCCACTCGGCCCCAGAAGGCAAATAAACCTGCTTCGTGCGCTGCCCCTTCTGCCAGATCGGTGAAACCACGATGTCGGGGCCATATTCATAAGTTTCCCAATCGCTCCACGCCGCCAGCGCTTTGGGATCAACCAGGAAGAGGGGACGAACGATCGGCATGCCAGTGCGGCTCGCGACCTGAGCCTGCGCGTAGGTGTAGTCGGCGAGCCGTATGTGGATCTGCGCATAGAGGCGCCAAAGCGCGATCAGTACTTCGTCGTAGGACGGGTTCCGCGGCAAGTTCCAGAAGCCGACGTTCCGCGTGGGGCCGACCTCCAGGATGGGCGTGAAGGCGCTGAATTCGAGCCAGCGCGCGCAGACTTCCTGCTCCATCATCTGGCGGTTGTACCCGCAGGTATCAGAGCCCCAGTTGGGATATCCCATGACGGCTGCGCGCTCGACGGCGATGATCTCGGCGCGAAGACCTTCCTGGTTGCCGCCGATGTCTCCACCCCAGAACACGCCGTAGGAAGCGCTGCCGGTATAGGCGGCGCGCGGCATAAGGACGAAATCGTGGTTCGGCCGGAACCTCTCGGCGACATCATAGGCGGCCTTCAGATACATCGCCGGATACGCATTGCGCTGTTCGCGCAGGGAGCGTCCGTCGAAGATCTTCTGGGGGCCATCGTCAGGGATGTCTTCTTCGGCGCGGTCGAGCTTGAATCCGCTGATGCCGCGCTTCAGCAGCTTGGCGACGCCATCCTGCCAGAACTGCTTCGCGGCGGGATTAGAGAAGTCGGCGAGCGGGTAGTTGTTGCGATGCGGCAGTTGACCCGGCAGGTTATAGCCTTTCGCGAGCGCCTCCTTCTCCATCTGCCCCTGGAAGAACGGGGCGGCCCACAGAAGCAACTGCATGTTCTGCTGCCGGAGCCAGTGGACCATGGTTTCAAAATTCGGCAGGCGCTTGGCGTCGATCTCGAAGTCGTCATAGCCGAGCCGCCCGGGACCCCACGGACGGTCGATCCAATACACGCCGTTGGGAATCCCGAAGGCGCGCATCATCAATACGTCTTCCATGAGTTCGGAGTTGAAAGGACCGGTGACGGGCGTGCCGTCGTAGTAAGCGGCCCGCTGAGTGTGCTCGTCGCGCCAGCGCCAAGGGAGATACATCCATTTCGGCGGCAGGAACGGAGGCCCGGCATCGAGCGCGTGCGCGCGAACCAGAGCCGCCGGATCGGCCGCCGTGTAGAGCTTCATTTCGAACGAAGGCCCCTCGAATTCGATCCGGACGCGCGCGGGATCGGTGGCGCAGAAATCGACCAGACCCGGCCATGTGCCCTTGACGAACACGGCATAGCCGCGCGACGAAAGGTAGAAGGGCGCGTACAGGGAAGTAGTCGGCTTGAGGATGACGTCGATCTTTTGACCCCTAAGGTTGAGGACGTGGTCCTGGCCGGCTTCCCAGGACAGTTGTTGAGGACCGTCGATCACCCGCTCCATGACGCCAGTGAAGTACTCCTGCGGGCCGGCTTCGATCGCGAGTCCCCACTTCGACACCCTCTCGGTCGGCCGCGCCGTCAGGCTAACCGTGAAATTGTCGCCATCGCGCTTGGTCGAGAGCCTGACCAGGCGTCCGTCGGCCAGCCTGGTTTCGCTTTTGACGCTAAGTTCGGGTAGATCGATACGTTTTCCGTCCACCTCGACAAAGAAGCCGGTGAGCTGCAGCTGCCCTCCCCTGGCGCCGGGCGCAGCGGGAAGAATGTGCTTGGAACGGAGGACCGCGCTGGTGGTCTGCGCCGCCAGCAACGGCAGGATCAAGGAGAGCAAGAACGCGAGAATCAGTCTTTTGGTCATGATCAAAAATGACTCGAGTCCAAGCATTGCTCGTTACCAGTTTCCATCTGGCGTCGTGGCTGTGACGGGCGGGCTGGCAGGCAAGTTCCAGCCCGCCACGGGATCGGGATGTGCCGGGTCAAATGGCTTCACGTCTTCCAACAGGAACCTTGCGATCGCGAATCCGTTCGCCTTAATTCCCTCGACAACCGAGCGCGCGAGTTCGTACGCGCCGTAACTGTTGAAGTGGGTGTCGTCGGCGAGCGGTTTGTCCTGGCCGGGAAAAGTTCCGGCCGGGTAATGGACGAAGGCCTTCAGCGTGCCTTCCGGGCCGAGCGCTTCAAACAAAGTTTTGCTCATGGCATTCAGGTCGATGGACGCGACGCGCTCTCGCACCGCCAGCTGCCGCATCGCCTCCGGATAATCGCCGAGCGTGTTGACGATCTTGCCGTCGGCGTTGAACTTGCGGCGATTGACCGAAGTGACCAGCACCGGTGTGGCGCCGCGCTCCTTCGCCTCGTCGACCAACTCGATCAGGTGCCGCTGATAGGTGGTGAACGGATCGACGTGCGAGGCGCCCGGCTTCTGGTCGTTGTGTGCGAACTGGATGAACAGGAAGTCTCCCGGCTTCATCGTTTCCAGTACCTTCGGCCAGCGCTTTTCGCCGATGAAGCTCTTGAGCGATTCTCCGGACTCGGCATGGTTGGCAATGGCGACGCCCGGCGCGAAAAAGCGCGGCAGCATTTGTCCCCAGGCGGCCCAAGGTTCGAGCCGATGATCGGTGACGGTGGAATCGCCGGCGATGTAAACCGTGATCACGTGCTCATTGGGAACGATCTCGATCGATTCGACGCATGGCCGCGAGCCGTTGAATTCCAGCGACAGACGGTGGTCCCAGTCGAAGTCGCTCTGCTCATCGGGCTTCAGGCGAACCATTTCGCCGTTCCGGAGTTGGGGGTAGCGCACGTTGACGGTGAAGGTGCGACCCTCGATGTGCCCGCGTTGGGTCATCAGGCTTTCCAACAACAGGCGGCGGGCTTCCGCCTTCAGCGTCGTCACCGAATCGGACTCGTCACTGCCCAGCCGGACGGTGACGTCGTAGTTCCCTTCGGGCACATCCACGGCGAACAGGAAAGGCTCACGGCCGCAAACGCTATTGCCAATCAGCGACGGCCCTGAGCCGAGAAAGCCGTAGCCTCGTGTGGCCGTGTACTGGTCGTCGGCACGAACCAGCGTGAATCCAGGAGCGGCATGGGTACCCAGGGCAAAGCGCAACGGCTGTCTGCCGGTTTGTGCGCTAGCGCCGGCGGTGGCGCAGGCCAGAACCGCCAGCAGGGCGGAGGGCCACCTCGGGCGTTCGATCCGCGGAATGAAGGGACGTTTCATGACAGCGAGACTTGCCTGCTACTCGGTTTTCAGGACCTCGACTGCGTAAACCTGCACCGGTCCGAACATGTTCGAGCGAAAGACAATCCACTTGCCGTCGGGCGTAAACGACGCGTTCGGCTCGAGGCGGTAATCGTGCTTCGAGAGGTCGACCAGTTTCTCCGAACTCAAATGATCGCCTTCCGGCGTGAACAGGTAGATCCATTGGCCGTGTCCCGCCCCGGCCACACTGTTCGGTCCGCCACCGTCGCCGGAGAAGTGTTTTTCGTCGGGCGCTTCGTTGTAGTGAACCGACCAGTCGCTGCGTCCGACCTTGTAGCGCTTGGTTTCACCTGTGGCGAGGGTGAATCCGGCGAGCCAGAATTCCCGGCCCTTGGGCGTCTGCAAGTCGTACCAGATGGTCTTGCCGTCGGGACTGAAAAACTCGTGCCCGGCGATCTCCATGTCCATCTGCCGGTGGTGGATCTGGCGCAGGCCCGTTCCGTCGGTGCGAATGGTCCAGATGCGATCGACCTTGTGCCATGGGCCTTCATGGCAGAACATGATCAGACCCGGATCGGTCGGTGAGAACTGCACGTGGTTCAGCCAGTCGGTGGAATGGTTGAACGTGTTGATCTTCCCTGTCTTGATATCGATGGTGTACAGCGACATGGGAATGCGCGCTGCCAGGCGTCGCTCCATCATGTCGCCTTTCCCCGGATAGTTGTCGCCGCGGTCGCGTGGAATCGGAGGCAGCGCCGGCGGCGTGGCCGGCGGCTGGTCGACCCAGCTTCCCGCCAGCAAGGTCTCGTCGGCATTTACCGCAAAACCTGAACCGGTAGCGAGCTTCGGTTCGGTGACGATGGCGCGGGTGGCGCCGGTGTCGAGATTGGTGGCGTATGCGGTGTCGTCTTTCAGGTAGAACACCTGCCGCGTCTTGCGCCCCACGATCACGTCACGGACGCGCCCTTCGACGAGCGGGCGAACCTTGCGCGTCTCGAGGTCGATTACCGCCAGCCCCTCGCGGGTGGTGATCAGGAGAAGATCGCCCTTCGCGGTGTAGGCGTTCTGATGAAAGTACAGGCTGGCGCTGCCCTCCTCATCGGAGAGCCGGACGATGCGGTGATGCGTGGAGGCATCCAACCACTCGCGCGGCGGTTCCTGGCCAGGCGCATTCCTCGAGGCTGAGCCCGGTTGGCGGGGCGAGGTCGCGAGCGTCTGGGCCCAGGCGCTCCCGACCAGGAACAGAAATAGCAAACAATTTCGATCCATCAGGGTCCCGGGTTCTGGTTAGAAGAAGATCCTCACGCCGAACTGCAGGTAACGCGGCAGCTGCAATTCGCGAAGCTGCCCGAAGCCGGTGTTGTAGGCCTGCCGCAAGCGGTAAAGCTTGAAGCCGTTGAGGTTGCGAATGTCGTAAGAATTCGGATCCGTCGCGGCAAATGCCCGCGGGATCGCGACGCTCCAGAAGTTGGTGGGCAGCGCGCCGGTCGGGAGACGCTCGGAAGTGACCATCTGCTGGATCGTCGCCAACTGCGCGGCGCCGGCGGTCGTCGTCGAGAGCGGCTGCGAGTTGCGTCCCGCCCAGGTGTCGTACTCGGCGGCGGTAATCGGCGTAAAGGTACGAGTGCCGGTCGTGGTGTTGATGGTGACCGTGCCCTCGTTGGGAGCGGCCATCCAGTCGTTCGGGGCGTTCTGCATCGGCGAGGCAATCTGCCAATTTGGGTGGTTGAACACGTTCAGAGCATCGACGCGGAACTGGATCCGGCGTTTGCCGTCGGCGCCGAACCGCCCCGGGAGATTGAAGCTCTTCTGCATTGAGACATCGAAAAACTTCTGCATCGGCCCGCGGATTGCCAACACGCGCGCGGAGTCACCGAGCGTTCCCTTGACCGGCCGGATGAATGCCGCGGGATTGACGAAGGGCTCGCAGGTTGCAACCGCGACGCAGTTGCGGTTGTAGAGCGGATTGAGCAGCGGCTCCGACATGTTTACATCCGGCCGTACTGTGTGCGTCGTGGTCGCGTTTAGACCGTTGGCGTCGGTCAACACCGGAAGGAACGGGAACTCGCTGTTGAAGCGGACGACGCCACTCGTTGTCCAGCCCCCCACGATCGGGATCAGCGGGGCCCAGGCACCGTTCAGGAACTTTTGGCCGCGGCCGAACGGCAGGTCATAAACATAGCGGACGCTGACCCAATGCGGCTGATCGAAAGTCGAGATCGAGCGGTCGGTGCTCAAAGGCGCGCCGAAGGTCGCGTTGCCGCCGCCGGTAAAGCCAGTCACCAGGGTGCGAGTGTCGGGGCTGGCGTCGGAGGCATTGTCGATCGACTTCGAGTAGGTGTAATTCGCCGTCATTTCAAGACCGCGTGTCCGGTGCGTGAGGCTGATGTACCCGGCATGGCGAATGCTGCTGCCGGCGGAGTTGAAATACTGGTTGAGATTGTTGAAGCCCTGGAATCTGGTCGCCAGCGAGCCCCACGGAATCGAGATGGTGTTGCCCAGCAGGTCCTTGCGGCCGAGCGGATCGGTCAAGGTCGTCTCGGTACCGATGGGCGCTACCGCCGTGCCACTAGTGCCGGGAGCAGGAACGACCGAGATCTCGATCTGCTGGATCAGATTGAAGTCGCGCGGATTCATATTGATGAACTGGGTGTATAGCCTTGAGCCTTTCGCGCCCGTATAACCGAGCTCCAGCACCGTATTGCGCATGATTTCGTGTTGGATTGTCAGGTCCCAGTTCTGCGCGTAGGGGATGTGCGAGTGCTTGGAGATCGCGTATCCCGAAATGCCCAGACTCGGCAGGTAGACGAGGCCGTTGGCGGGAATATGCAGAGCCTGCGCGGGCGTTAACGTCAGGTTCGTCGCCTCGGGATTACTGGAGAGCCGCAAGGCGGACGAGGGGTCCAGGCTGCCACTGGAGACGTTGCTGCCGCTCGACAACGTGGAGGCGTTAACGAAACCGCCAAAGTCAGGATTGGGCAGACGGTTGTTGCCGGTTATGGACTCATGCGATATGCCGTAACCGCCATGAATCACGAGACGATCGTGGGACATCGCGGGACTCCAGGCGAAACCGAAGCGGGGTTCGAAGTCCCAGCGCTCGATAGGGGTGATGTACTTCGATGCGCCGCCGCGGCCGGCATACTGGAAAGGCGCCACGAGGAACGAAGTCAGCGTGGTGCTCGTGCCTGGCAATGTGATCGGCGTGGTGAGCGGGAACGGTTGTGCCAGGTCCGGCAGGAACGCCCCCTGCAGGTTGTTCTTTTCGGTTCGCGGCAACTGCAATCCGTAACGCACGCCGAGATTCAGCGTCAGGTTTGGCTTCACCTTCCAGTCGTTCTGGATGAACGCCGCGGCTGCGTTCCAGCGGTAGTAGTACTGGAACAGAGCGGGACGGACGGCAATCTGGTTAGGAATGCCGAGCAGGTAGCTGGCAAACGGATTGCCGCCGTTCGCGGTGCTGGTCGATCCGAAAACCGCGCTGGTCTGCGCCACGCGGAAGTCCCAGCGTCCGCCGGAGGCGGCGAAAAACGGCTCCACGTTCAACAGTTCATGGGTCAGGTCAACGCCGAACTTCCAGCGCATCGGACCATGATCCCAGTAGATCTGGTCGACGATGTTGTAGCGCTCTTCGACGTTGTAGTTGTTGGTTGACGCGGAGGAACCGATGTTGGTGAAGGCATCGAAGCCGTTCGTGTCGGAACTGAACTGGAATAGCGGCATGCCGCCCTTGGTGAGGCTAGGAATGCCGAGTTCGGTTGAGATGTTGCGGCCATTTTTAATCGAGAAGGTGGGCGAGAAATCTTCGCTGAAGGTGCCGCGGGTGTAGTTCAGGCGAAGGTCGTTCATCAGCCGGTGGGTGATCAGGTGCGTGTCGGAGAGCACGACCTGCCGCGACCAGCTATAGGCGGCGGAGTTGCCGTTCACGTCGCTGCCAAAACCGCGCAAGCCGGCGGCCGGGACGTAGGTGTAGCGGAAATTCAGGTTGTTGGCAGCGCTGAAACTGTGATCGATGCGGACGGTCCAGCGGGTCTCATCCTGCTTGACGAAGCGATTCACAACGTAGTTCTTCACGCGTCCGTTGGGGTCCAAATGCCAGTCGCCCGGTTCCGGCATGTACTGGAGAGCCTTCAGAGCGACCGGGTCCAGCATGCCCTGAGGAATCACATTCCCGGGAAACGCAATGGGCGCCGAAGCGCGCTTCCATTGTCCGTTGACCAGGTTGAACTGCTGGTAAATGGTGCTCGGTCCGACCGAGGTCAGGCCAAACCGCGCGGCCACATCCGTCGGCAGCCAGCCGCTGGTTGTGCGAACCAGGTTGCTGAAGTCGCCCTGGCGCATCGCGTCGGTGGGCAAAATCGTGTCTTGCACCAGGAAATCGAGGCGGTAGCGCGGCTCGGCGCCGAAGAAAAAGAACGTTTTGTCATGTCCGTTGTAGATCTTCGGAATCACCACCGGACCGCCGATCGTGCCTGAAAATTGATTGAAGCGGAGGTTGTTCCGTGGACGCGTGCTGCCCGCCGTCCACTTCTCGGCGTTGGTGACGGGGTTGCGCGTGTACCAGAGCGCCACGCCGTGGACGTCGTTGCTGCCCGACTTGGTGGTGACGTTGATGACGCCACCGCCTGTCTGGCCGTATTCGGCGGAGTAGGCAGAGGTCTGAACCGTGAACTCCTGGACCGTCTCAGGCGTGAAGCTGACAACTTCGCGTGCGATGCCGACGCCGGTATTGTTTACGCCGTCGGCGAGCATCACGGTGCTGCCGGCGCGTCCGCCGTTCACGCTGAGGTTGAACCCGGGCACCGGCTGACCGGAAGTGACGTCGGCGTCTTCGCTCCCGGCGACGCCCGTGACATTCGCTGCGGTGAGAGCCAGGTCAAGCACGCTGCGATTAAACAGCGGAACGTCCTGCATCTGACGCGCGGTGATCGTTTGCGTCTGCGTGCCGGACTCGGTGTTCAAGATCGGCGCCTGCGCCTGGACCGAGACCACGGTCTCGACCGATCCGGGCTGGAGCTTCACGTTGCGCGTGACCGTGGTCGCTGTGTCCACCTTCACGTTCTCGATGATCGCCCTGCGGAACCCGGCGGCCTGGACTTCGATCCGGTAGGTAACCGGCTCGAGGTTGCTGACGCCGTACGATCCCGAAGCCGAAGTGGTGGCGACGATTCGTTGATTGGTGCCGACGTTGATGATGGTCGCGGCTGCGCCGGGGACGACGGCGCCCTGCTCATCGAAGACGGTTCCCGTGATGCCGCCGCGATTCGTCTGCGCCAACAGAAGCGACGCCGGGACCAGCAGAAGCGTCAGCAGCCGAATCGAGGACTTGCGGATCACAGCGATGCGGGAATGAGACTTCATACGCCCCCCACCAGCGAAAGCGCGATTAAGATCGCCGCTATACTGCGGTTCTTCGCTCCGTCCCGGTGCACACTGAACCTTGCGGGCCCTGTGGCGTACAGCCCTATACACCGCTCGCATCCGCCGACGCAAGCGGCGGAAGCGAATCGGCGCGCTTTCGCAGTGCAGAACAGGAATGACAGGACTCGAAACCGGAAAAACTGAGACAGGCCCTCAATTTAGCCGTGAAGGGAGGAGTTCGACCTGCACCCAACGATGTCCCGGAGAGTTGTCAGTGGTTGCACAGTGCGAAACATTCCAGGCCCGCCGTGAGGCTCGCGCGAGGGACTCGCGCGGACGTGCGCCCGGCGCGCAAGTTCCGGTCGTGGCAGTGATTGGGCGCAAGCTGCGGCGGGAACCTGGTCACTTGCCATCGACATTCCGCATCCGGGCATCACCGGCATCCGCGGCGGCGGTCACGCGCCGCGCAATTTCGAGTCTCGCCCAGAGTCGTCGGCCAACACTTGCGCCGCTCCCGGGCGCGGCTAGAGGTCCCAGCGCTGTTGCTGCGTTGTGCGCCTTCCCGGAGGCAGAGGAGGTGAACTACTTCTCTCCTGACGACTCGCTGATCGAGCGCGTGCAACAGCGCACCTGACGGTCGGCACGAACCATGACTGTTACTAGGTCTTGACCGATGCTCTATACTCGGCCCTCATTCCCAAGCGAGGGGCCGACATGCGCAGCCTGCGATTGCTTGCCGCCGTTTCTCTCCTGTTGAGTTCTCTCTCCCTTGCCGCCCAGAAGACCTATTCCGCGATTCTGCTGGCGCGCAACGAGCATCCGGCGGTGCGTTCCGCGGCAGAACTGATGGCCAAGTCGCTCGGTATACCTGCGAACCGGATTCGTATCGAATCCCGCAGCGGCGAACCGCGCGGCGGAGAGATCGTGCTCGCAGTCGCGCCGGTAGAATCGAAGGGCAAATCGCCACTGGCGGAGTCGATTCGGGGAGACGGCTACGCGATCAGGTTCAGCCCGGGCGGCGGCGCGACCATTCATGGCGCGCGCCCGCGGTCGTTGCTGTACGCGGCCGGCGACGTGCTGTTGTGGAAGAACAGGACTGCCGGGGAGTTCGTTCGGAACCCCGAATTCCGGGTCCGCGCGGGGCAGTACGATCCCAGCCTTTCTGTCGCCGAGTTTGTGGCGGAACTGGGTGTGAACGCAATCATCATGCGGCGCGAAGCTGCCGCCGTCACGATGAAGGACACCCTTCCCGACGTCTTCCGCCTGCTCGACCCGGCGACACAGTCTCGGCTGGAGAAGCAGCAGGCGCAGGCCATCGAGGAGAACCAGGATTTCCTCCGCAAGTGCCACGACGCCGACGTTACCGTTTATGCGTTCCTGTACGGCAACGACTTCAACGTCTGGTCGCCTCCGTTGTACCAGGCCGCGATCAGGGCGTTTCCTTCCGCCAAAGGCACTCCCGTGCCGAATTCGCTGGAAAAGAATTCGCTCTCGCCCGCCGATCCGAATACGTGGAAGTTGTTTCGCGCTTACATCACCGAGCTGCTCCAGGTAACCGGCGCCGACGGACTGTATGCGACGTTTTGGGACCGCTATGGGATCTACTGCGAAGAGGAACGCTGCCGCGCGGCCGGGCTCGACAAATTCTCCAACGAACTGCTCGAATGCGTACGGCAGTATTATGAAGCGACGCACGCGCTGGGAAGAAAGCTGGTGGTGCGCACGTGGGGGTCGGGTTCGCCACACTGGCTTCGCGATGAGTACGTCCACGCGCCCGGATACGGGACGTTTGGCGGCACAGAGGAGCAGTTGTGGGGGCGGGTCATTCGCGAGCTTCCACCCGATCTCATTCTGCAGACGAAGGTCTACTACTCGGATTGCGAGCCCGGCGCGCGCTTCAGCCCATTGATCGGACACACGGCTCCGCATCCGCAGATCGTCGAGTACCAGGTGAGCGGCCAGTTTGTCGGCCGCTTCTATTTCCCTGCCTCGTCCGTGCAGGAGATGGCGACGACGATGCGGCAGGCGCGGGAGTTGGTCGGCGAAGACGGCGGCGTCAACATCTTTCCCGGCGGGACGATGCAGACGAACTACTCGGTATTCGATGACATCCTGAACAGCATCAACCTGTACGCCTGGCGGCGGCTTTCGTGGGACACGCGCGTCGACGTCGATCAGATCTGGTCGGACTGGGCAGCATCGATTTATCCGGCGCGGGCTGCGCCGCACATCATCAAGGCGTTGCAGCTTTCCGAGAGCGTTGTGGGCCGCACGTTCTCGACGCTCGGGCTGGGCAGCAGCACGAACTCCGACTTCGCCGGCAACATCGCCCGGCGCGAAACGCTGCTGCGCTACACAAACCGGTACTATCTGCCGGAATACGCGCGGTTGCTCGAGCCTACGCAGGAGAACATCCAGCGTGTGGTCGGCGAGAAGGCGAAAGTCGAGGCTGAGCTCAACCAGATGCAATCCGAGATCGAGCAGGCGCGGCCGTTCCTGCCGGCGGCGCAAAGTGAGGAGCTGAATACGCGCTTCGACTGGCTGAAGGAATTCGCGATCGTCAACAATCAGCTCGACGAGAGCCTGTGGAGGTATCGCTACCTGCGCTATCTCGACTCGATGCTGACCACCGATCCGGCCCAGTTGCGGAATATTGCGAAGTCATACGACACCGTCGAGCAGCACGCGAAGCTGCTCTTCCGCTATTCTCCGTCGCAGAAGTTCAGTTGTTACACGACGACGATGGGCGAGCTGGCCAGCAAGCCCTCGCTCGGCAATCCGTTGCCGCTGATGCAGGAGCTGTACGCGAAATCGAAAGAGCTGATCGAACAGTCGGTTGGGCCGGATTATCTGCCAGCCGACGTGCGCCGCTGAAGAAGCCGCGATGCGAGTCAGGAACGTTGGAACGAGAGTCGCTCTGCTGGTTGCCGTCCTGATGACGCTGCTGCAGTTGGCGTCGGCACAACAGCAGGCCCGTCCGGCGAATGAGATCCTGCTGTGGCCGAACGGCGCGGCGGGAGCGCTTGGCGATCGTCCGGAAGACAAGCCGAGCCTTACACCGTTTCTCACCGTCTCAGGAAATCGGACGGGCTCGGCAGTGATCGTCTGCCCCGGCGGCGGCTACGCACATCTCGCCGATCACGAAGGGCGGCCGGTCGCGCAGTGGCTGAACACTCTCGGCATCAAGGCATTCGTTCTCAAGTATCGGTTGGGGCCGAGCGGCTACCACCATCCAGCGATGCTAGAGGACGCACAACGCGCGGTGCAGCACGTGCGTTCCCGCGCGAAACAATGGGGTATCGATCCGGCGAGGATCGGGATCATGGGCTTCTCGGCCGGAGGGCACCTGGCTTCGTCGGCAGGAACACATTTCGTCGCTGGTGATCCGAATGCGGCGGATCCGATCGCGCGTATGAGTTCGCGCCCCGACTTCATGATCCTTATCTATCCCGTGATCACGATGGGCGAGTTCGCGCACGCAGGCTCGCGAGAGAATCTGCTTGGGCCGAATCCGTCGCCGGAGCTCGTGGAGTTGATGTCAAACGAGAAACAGGTCACGCGCGACACGCCACCGGCATTCTTGGTCGCCACCGCCAACGACGCCACGGTGCCGGTGGAGAACAGCATGGCGTTTGCCGAGGCTTTGCGTCGGGCCGGCGCCGGATTCGAACTGCACGTGTTCCAGACGGGGCCGAAGCATGGATACGGCCTCGCGCAGGGTGACCCGGTCGTCGGGATATGGCCGAAGCTGTGCGAGCAGTGGCTGCGTGCCCATGGCTTCTAATCGCGGATGGTCTCAGGCTCAGTTATCTCGACCCCCTTCTCGACACGTTGCTTCTGTTTCGTAGCGCAAACTACAACTCAGGTGAACACCTTCTCCGGTAGACGCGGCATTGTCAGAGACGCCTGTTTTTGTCGACCATCTTCAAAGCAATTTGCTAACGGCATTTGTCGTCCTTGATTCTCGTGCATTCCTATGCCAGCGATAGGGTCACGGGGTGGACATTGAACAACTGGTGAAATAGTGCGCTGTAAGAAGCTGCTGGACTTCAGCGGCTGCAACTTCCGACCGGGAACTGGTTCGCTCCACCCGGCAATCGGTTTCGCTGAAGGTGATTGACTGAACGGGGCCACCGAAGCGAATCGCCGAGAACCGGGAACATTCGCTATCATCCTGAAGGTAATGTCAGAGGGGGCGGTTTATGCCTATGTCGGTATTTCGTTGCGGCGCGATCCTGCTGATAGCCACTGCTTCGTTCGCACAAAGTCCGCAACCCAATCCAGCGGGGTTAACCGCCGAGGCCATCATGGCCCGCGTCGCAGCTAATCAGGATCGCAGCGAGGCGCTGCGCAAGCAATACGTCTATAAACAACATATCCACATTCTCACGCATAAACGCGGCGGCAAGCTGATGCGGGAAGAGACCGCAGATTACAACGTGGTTCCAACGTCGG
>DATEPX010000380.1:0-2788 GCA_035272945.1 Terriglobales bacterium | reverse complement strand
TGTTCGTCTTGCCACATGCCGTATGCCGCCTTTAGCGGGCCGATCCCATCAGTCAATCTGACGATGATCGCGTATCCCGGAACGGCTCACTTTCGGGCTGGCAAGCGGTCAGCGCAGAGATACACGTATTCACCGTTCTTCCCTGTACTCCAGTACAACCAAGAACAGGGTCTCTTCTTTGGTGGAAACTTCTGGGATTCACGCGCGACCGGATATCTGTTAAGAAATCCGGACGCCCAACAGGCGCAGGGTCCTCCCGTCGATACTCAGGAGATGGGCTTCCCTGACACTGCTTGCGTTGCATTCCGCCTTTCGCAGGCTGTGTACAGACCGCTCTTTGAGGAAGTGTGGGGCAAAGGCTCGTTCGCGATCAGCTTCCCACCCAACACTGCTGAGATCTGCGCGACTCCTGGAGGGGCTGCGGTGTTTGGCGGGAGTGCTACCCCAATTGCGCTAAGTCCGGGAGACCGCACCCGCGCAAACACGGTTTATGACCATTGGGGGCAGTCCATTGACGCGTACGAACAGTCCGTGCAGGTCAGCGCTTTCTCGTCTAAATTCGACGCTTTTCTGGCCGGCAAATACACGTTCACTGCAAACGAGATGGCAGGTTACAAACTTTTCGATGGCAAGGGGAACTGCAATTCATGCCACCTCGACGCACGATCAACTACCCTGACGCCGGACCAGACCGATACCGGTAACCAACCAGGTGGGGCGCCTGTGTTCACGTGCTTCGGCTCGGCCAATGAGGGTCTCCCCCTGAATCCCAGGGATGCCTTCTATTATCAGACCACGCCGGATTCCTTCGGGTTCACCGGCAATCCGCTCGGCTTCGGCTATCGAGACCTGGGCATGGGGACCTTCCTCAGAAGCGGTTTCGGTTCCGCCCCCAACCCGAACGTCTCTTGGAGAAAATTTGCGCCAAGTGTCGACGGCCAATTTCAGGTGGCGTCGACGCGCAATGTCGCTATGACACCGCCACAGTGTCCTACCACCGAGGCGCCCGGGCCTTACTTCCAGAAGGAGTTCTTTCACAACGGCTACATCAAGAGTCTGAAGCAACTCGTCCACTTCTACAACACGCGCGATGTGTTTCCGTTCGATGTCACCTCGGGACACTGCCCGGCAGGAAAGACCGAAAAAGTCGACTGCTGGCCTAGGCCTGAGGTGCCGAGCACGAGCACCATCGACATGACCACGGGCAAACTCGGCTTGACGGATCAGGAGGAGAACCAGATCGTTGCATTTCTGCGAACACTCACGGATGGTTTTACGAGACCTTACCCCAACAGGGATACCTACACCGGGTCTTGCATGACCGGCGGTTCGGCTAAAACTCAGGGTAATGAGTCTCTGATTCCGACTCCGCCACTTCCGCCCTGCGCATCGGCGGTCTGCGGGGTTCCGCCTGTCCCCAATCCGCCTATTCCGTAGAGCAACATCTAAATGGCGGATGGAACGAGTGGGAACGAAATAGGAACGCATGGAGGCCACCCACGGCCTCCATGCTCTGTTCGTCGTCTTGCGTTGGGAACATGAATTGAGTAATCGGCGGAGGTCCGTCCATGAATAAACTGCTTTTGAAACTGGCACTGGCGATTATGTTCGGGTGCCTGCTCTACTCAACTCCGGCGGCCGCGCAGGTGAGTCCTACTACTAAAAGACCCGCAAGCGTCCGGATCACCCGCGGGCCAGAGATTGAGCGGGCTGACCCCTATCTAACGATTATCAGGTGGACAAGCAAGAACCCCGGGGGATCGCCTGAGCATTACGGAGTCGTGCACTATGGTACGAATCCCAAGGAGCTCAGCCAGACCGCGAAATCTCCCATAAGGCTGAACCCGGGCCATACCTATACCGTTTTCCGCGTGCGCATGGACAGTCTGAAGCCTCGGACAACCTACTACTACACGGTCGATTCGATGGAAGCCAATGGCAAGGACGATGGGGTAAAGAGCACCGTTAAGCATTTCACCACACCTTGACGGCGGGAGAAAAGAATCAAATTTCAGGAGGTGCTGTATGCCGAAGCCAAACGTTTTGATCAAAAGGGTTTGGCTCCTTTTGGTAATTGCGGGTTTGCTCGTGTTCTTGAACCTCGCTTATGCCCAGCAAGAGCAACGCGGGCAGACGAGCTATATGAAGGTGGACAGTACCGAACCATTCGCGGCGTTTATGGCGCGAATGGCAGCGGCTAAGCCAGGGATTGCAAAGGAGCATAACGCTCTGCTCAGCGAGCGCTACGACTTGAGCGACCGCCCGGCCAAGGGCGTCGCGATGGACCGCGGAAAACCCCTACAAGAAGGTGTCCGCGTCAAGCTGCCCGCCGGGATGACCTGGGAGAGGCTGGCGGCGGTGAGCGCGGACCAGATTCGCGAGCAGAATCTATATCCAAAGGGGTTCTACCCCTTGCCGCATCCCAAGCATACCGATGGCGGCTTCGTCTTTCCGCGCTTCCTGATTGACGCGATCAAGCAGCAGGACGGGCGAGACCTGACTCGGTTCGACATAGATTTCGATCTGCCGGATCACTTCCTGGCCGAGTTTCCGCCAGCCATGTACCTGACCCCGCGCCCCGACCTGGGTGATGTCTCGCAGGGTAAGCTGGTCTCGCTCACCAATTACTACGAACTGTTCAACGGCCTGCTCACGCCGAGGCAGCTCGAAGGGCTGCGGCTGTTGCTGACGCCCTTCCCGCAGCAGCAGTTCAATGCGACCGAGGATCGCCGTTCGGCGATTCCCAGCATAGGCTCAGCTTGCTTTGACTGCCATTCAAACGGCCACC
>DATEPX010000379.1:0-3132 GCA_035272945.1 Terriglobales bacterium | reverse complement strand
CTGTGGCGCTATAGTCGGACGATGCGGACGCAACGTTGTGCGACCTTCGGATCGCCAAAACCCTCGCTCCTTTAGTCAGAAGTCAGGCATTAGGTAGGCCGAAAACAAAAATCGGCAAAGTTCCACTATGGGTTTCCGCTGGCATCTTTCTCGTGACTCTTCTGCTGCTTCCCTAGCAGGCTGCGGAAAAACGGATAACGCGACTTAGATTCTCTCCAGGCTCCGCGATTGTGTGACTCAGAGAAGAGCTTTCAGTGCATCCGCTGATAGCCCGCGATCGTTTTTCGGTCCCGCGAACACGCTGCGCTCTCAGCCTACGCTATTTGAATCGCCAGATTCCGCATACGGACCAAGTTGTAGGCGGCCGCGGCAAAGGTGAAGACCCATCCCACCTTGAAGACTCCGCGATGCCGAACCTTCCGCAACAGCGCGATCGTCTTCAACCATCCGAAGCACTCTTCAACGCGTTTCCTTTTCCTCTGACTGATGGCATATCCGGCGTGCTGCGTCGTACGAGCGTCGATCGCGCTCCCACCGGGGCGCTCCAGGTTTTGGGCCACGTGTGGCGTGACCTTTAAGTTTCTGCACTCGGCCACGAAATCCGCCGTGTCATATCCCTTGTCGCCGCCCACGGTCACATGCTTCGTGCCCGGAATCTGTTCCAGCATCACCAGCGCGGCATCGCGCTCCGCCGTTCCGTTGGCCTCGAACACCTCGGTGTTTACGATCAGTCCGTTGCGGTTCTCCACCAGCAGATTCCCGTTGTAACTCAGCTTCGCTTCTTTGCCCTTGCCTTTGCGTGCCATCTTCGCATCCGGGTCCGTCTTCGATGCGTGCGTCTGGTTCGACCGCTTCTCCCCATGGAAGTCCACCGTCGCATTGCCAGATCGTCCGGCGGAACGGCGTTCTTAGCATCCTTGCGCTGATAACTCTTCACACTCGCCCACGCTTTCAATAGCGTTCCATCGACGGTGAAGTGCTCGTCCGAGAGCAGACTCCGCTCGCCTGCCTGCTTGAGCACGGCTTGGAAGAAGGCTTCGGCAATGTCCCCGTCGAGCAGCCGCTCGCGGTTCTTGGTGAATACGGTCACATCCCAGATGGGGTCATCCATGTTCAAGCCCACGAACCAGCGAAACAACAGGTTGTAGTCGAGCTGTTCCATCAACATCCGTTCACTTCGCACCGAATACAGCGCTTGCAGCAGGAGTGCGCGCAACAACTTCTCCGGCGCAATCGACGGTCGACCGGTTTTGGCGTACAACTTATTAAACCGCGATCGCAGTTGCTGAAGTGCCTCGTCGGTCATGGCACGCATCGACCGCAGCGAGTGATCGTGCGCGACTCGTTCTTCGGGTGAAATGTAGCTCCACATTGCGGCTTGCTGCAGGTCGTTTCCTCGCATGACTAAGTGGCTATCACGGTTCAGCTGTGGAAATGAAGTTCTTCTTGGGGCATACTGCTGGAGCCGCCTGATCCAACCACCGGAACTTGCAGGTGCTGCATGTACTCAAGTGGAGAGGTCTAAGTGACACGACGCTCCTGGAGAATTGCCGCCATCACGGTTGCGGTGCTGATCATCGCCTCTTACACGCATGAGATCATTTCTCGTGTCCCGCGTATGGCTGGTTACACAGTCATCGGCCCTTTTATGTCGCCGAAAGCATCGACAAGGTCGGTGGCGCTGCCGTGTGCCTGCTTGCGGTTTGGTTGATGTATCGCACTGGTCTACGAGGCATCAGCCGCGAGCTTGGTCTTTCTGCGCCCGTTTTACCCGCAATGGCATTCGCGCTGATCGCGCCTCTTCGCCGATGCTCATCGCGTTTGCGATCACGCGAAGCCTGACCCCGCACATTGAGCTCGTTCCTCTCCTGTTCCTGACCATCCTCTCATCTCTCGTCGAGGAGATTGAGTTCCGCGGTTTTGGCGTCAGACAACTGCAACGCGGAACGCGGTGGCCATTCTGGGTTGTGGCCTGGCCGTCGGCACTGCTGTTCGGATACGGCCACATTGAGCAAGGCCAAAGCCTACAGGAGATGACTGGATTGTTCTTCCTAACCGGAGCCGGGGGTGTGACGTTCGCTTGGCTGGTTTACAGATGGCAGAACCTCTGGGTGGCTGTGGCCCTGCACATCTGTATGAATCTTTGGTGGGAGTTGTTTTCCGTCGCCAGGACCGCGATCGGCGGGTGGTTCCCATTCATGCTTCAGAATCTGACGATGCTGCTGGCTATCTTTATCACCCTCTATCGGACAAGATCAAGAGTGGCAGCTGTGACCCAAGCCGCCTGACAAACTCCTGCGAAAACCTAGTCTCCTGTCTAAAGCGGGTCACTAAATAGAGGTTTTTCCGCAGCCTGCTAGAGCGGGTGGCTCGAGATTGCCGAATCGCTGTTGAGCGAGAGCCGCACCTGATTTGTGCAGAACTCGTCTCATCGATCCTTCTCCATAGATCGTTCGCCTGTGCCACTAGGCGACTAAATAGCCCGGCTGTTTTAATTTGCGAGGGAACATTATGGCTAACTTAACGGATGCGCTCCAGCAGCTACGAGAAGAGTGCGCGAGCGGGCGCAATGGCAGGTGGAGAAGTTGGGCTCCGCAATTTCTGTACTTGAAGATTTGGTTGGAAGGAATGGATCGAGGACTGTACGTACCAGGGCTCGATCTGGACGAGTCGTCTCGGCTGCAGCACGCCGGCGCATGGCAGCTGCCCAGAGGGCACGATGGGCGAAGGTGCGCACACAATCTCAGACCAATGGGGGCGGGAAATCGAGCGGCACGGTTACCGCGAAGCGCACTTTATCCGCTGCGGCACGCCTTAAGATTGCGGCAGCGCAGGTAGTCATGAGCGCCTGCCTTCATTAGCTGAACGGCGGGTTCGGCAGTCCCGCAAGTACTGGCAACAACAATTTCGATCTCCGGATGGCGGGCTTTGATGCAGCGCAGCGTTTCGAGTCCGCGGACAATCGGCGGTTTCACATCCAGCAAGACCACATCAAATGTTTGAGAGTCGATCAGGTAGAGCGCTTGTTCGGCAGTACCCGCAGTGCTTGTCGCGTATCCCAAGGCAGATCCTGCTTCGCGGTACACATCGCGGAGTGAATGGTCCGGGCTAATTCGAGCAAGTTGAGAAGAC
>DATEPX010000378.1:0-26815 GCA_035272945.1 Terriglobales bacterium | reverse complement strand
ACGAATCGCATATTTCCGGTTGTATCCGGTGTTCCAGCAAAATTCGTTCAGCATCACTCGTTTGGCTTCGCGCCCAGCTTTGCGGTAGCGCTCGTAAAGGGCTCGGAAATATTCCCACTTCGCCTTGTGCCCCAATCTACCGCTCCTCAAAATCGTCTTTGAGTCCGGTGACATCCTATGTGTCTCGACGGCCCCTCCTCTGGTTACATTTAGAATGGCTCGATACGCCCGATTGCCTTGTCCTTCCCCGTCATTTAAAATTCTTCGAGCGTCCCAGCAGTCGCGCCCACACGTCATGGCCCAGACCATCCGCGTTCTGTTTGTCGATGACGAACCCAGCATCCGCATGATGCTGCCTCCCGTTCTGCAGCAGAACGGCTTTGAGGTTCGGGTCGCGGCAAGTGTTGCCGAGGCCCTCGTCGAGATCAATGCCTGCAATTTCGACGTCTTGATCTCCGATCTGAATATTGAAAGACAAGGAGATGGATTTCTCGTGGTCAGTGCCATGCGCCATCTTCAACCCGACTGCGTCAACCTGATCCTGACCGGCTACCCAGCTCTGGAAACAGCTCTGCAGGCCATCCATGACCAGGTGGATGACTACCTAGTTAAGCCGGCGGAGATCGAACTGCTGATCAAGACAATAAGAGAAAAGCTGGAATCCCGGAAGCTCCAACAACCCGCGGCCCGGAAAAAACTGTCGGTTCTCTTACAGGAAAATGCTGCCCAGATTCAGCGCCAGATCCTCACTTCGATGAAGCAGGACCCCGGGTTGCGAAGCGGGTTTAAGGACGAAGCTCAGGCGAATAAGCTGGCGACTTTGTTGACCGGTCTATTTGACCACCTGAACGGGCAAGACGAAGCTCTGAACGAGCAGCTTTTGAATTCCGCCACCGAGCACGGCCACATTCGTAAGAAGCAGGGCTACACGGTTTCTATGCTCTGCCGAGATTTCCAGCTGATCCAGGAAGCGGTTTACGAACTCATCCGAAAAAACCTGCACACCATGAGCCCGGCGGGCCTGATTGCCGACCTGGAAACATTCCACGTCACTTTGAACTCGGTGATGGCGAAATCAATCCAGGTTTATGAGTCCAAGACGAAGCAATCCGTTGCATGACTGTCCTCTCTCCTCCGCAACTCTTCCTATTCAAATTCCAAAACGTGTGGCGGCGGGTCTCTGACCCGCCGGTCTGGATCCAAAAACTGCCCGCATCCCACCTGCAGTTACCTCGGGAACGTCCGCAAGCCCTTCCGCTTACGATTTCCTATTGCATAAGGTAAGTACCAAGATTATGGTGACACGAACTGGGGATGTGTCGTGTCGGTTGACCGGTCTGGGAGGAGTTATCTTGAGAAAAAAGCATCCGTAAACTTGCGTATTTTGCGGGAGACAAGGAATTGCTGGCGGCATCTGGCGGGTATCACCGCTTTGAGCTTTCTATCCTTGCCGCTGACTCTGCTTTACCCGCTGCCTTTGAAGATCGCCGTAGACAGCGCGCTTGGGCACCAACCACTGCCGAGCTTCCTGGCGCCTTTTGTGCCAATCAATCCTCCCTTTGCTGTCGCCCTCGGTTTCGCTATCGGTCTGCTCTTGTTCATCGCGGTTATAACAAACCTGCAGGGCTTAGCCAGCTGGTGGCTGCAAACCTACACCGGAGAGAAGCTGGTTTGGGATTTTCGTGCTCAACTCCTGAATCACGTCCAGCGGCTTCCCTTGGCCTTTCATGACCGTTACGGCACAACCGACTGTGTTTACCGAATTCAGCATGATGCGCCAACGATCCAGTACATCGCGATCCAAGGCATCATTCCCCTGATTACCGCGTTTTTCACGCTGGTGGGCATGATCTATGTAACCGCATGCATTGACATGAAATTGTCTTTGATCGCACTCACCATCACTCCGCTGCTTTTCCTCTTGTCTCTGGGGTCCAGCCGCCTGGTGCGTCATCGCTCCCGCCAGGTGAAAGAGCTGGATACTTCCGCGATGTCCGTGATCCAGGAGGTCATAGGTTCCATCCGGATCATCAAAGCTTTTGGCCAGGAAGACCGCGAGCACGAGCGCTTTGTCCGCCATTCCAGCAAGCGGATGTCCGGACAGGTCAAGCTGTCAATAATGCAAGCCATTTTCAACGTGCTGGTCGGCTTGACCATCGCCGGCGGCACAGCCGCCGCCATGTACACAGGCGTGATCCACGTCCGGGCTGGCTTGCTGAGCGTGGGATCGTTGCTGATGGTCATGGCCTACATCGCTCAGATGTACCAGCCGCTGCAGCTTCTTAGTACGAAGATTACAGACCTGCAAGTTTGGCTTGTCAGCCTGGAACGCGTATTTATGCTCCTCGACCAGGTACCGGAAATTGCCGAGAGTCCCCACGCCTTGCCCTTGGCGAGGGCGGAAGGATCTTTCGAATTTCGTGACGTTGCCTTCCTGTACGAGGGCGGCCGCGGCCTGGAGAATGTCTCCTTCCAGGTACCTGCCGGGGCGCGGGTTGGAATTGTGGGAGAAACCGGCGCGGGCAAGAGCACCTTGCTCAACTTGATGATGCGCTTTTACGACCCTACTCACGGACAAGTCTTGCTGGATGGCAAAGATGTTCGCGAATACCGCATTGCCGACTTGCGCCGCCAGTTCGCCGTTGTGCTGCAGGAACCGGTGCTGTTCGCAGCCAGCATCGCCGAGAACATCGCTTACGGTAACCCGGACGCAACCGACGAAGAAATCATCGCCGCCGCCAAGGCCGCCAGTTCGCACGACTTCATCATGCGCATGCCCGAGGGATATGACACTCGCCCCGGGGAGCGCGGAACTCTGCTTTCGGGCGGAGAGCGCCAACGCATCTCTTTGGCGCGCGCCTTCCTGCGCAACAGTCCGATTCTGATTCTTGACGAACCGACCAGTTCGGTGGATGTTCAAACCGAAGCCTCCATCATGCAAGCGACCGAAGCCCTCATGCGGGGTCGTACCACGTTCATGATTGCCCACCGGTTGAATACCCTTAAGAGCTGTGACCTAATCCTGGTACTGGATCGCGGAGCTCTCGCCGAGGTTCGCGAAACCCTACCGGAGCGCTTGTCCCTTTTTGCCGACTAATCACATCTTCGGTTCCTTGCCGTACCGCGGCTCTTTCCTCGACGTACAGCGTTTGCCGGATTCCCGTCTAACCTCAAGCAGCAGATAAAGGGTTTGGCGTCTCTCTGGCAGTGGGATTCATTACTACGAAACTGATTCCCAATTTCTTCGAAAAACTAGGAGGTCTCAAAAATGGCAAAGGTATCTTGGTTCCTGGCCGGAATTGGAATGGGCACCGCCGTTGGATTGTTGTATGCGCCACATTCCGGCGAGCAGACGCGACAGGTCCTTCGAGTCAAGGCGGAGGAAGGACGCGACTATCTTCGCGATCGCGCCGGACGCGCCCGGGAGCAAGCGAACGAGTGGGTGGAACGCGGACGAGAAGCGCTCACTGAACAGAAGGAGAACGTCCGCGCTGCTTATAAAACCGGGCGCCAGGCTTATCAAGAGGCCACCACTCCTAAGACTGGCACGTCTTAGCCATTATCCGGTCCGAGCGGGGCAGAGGCCGGCATTCGCCTTTGGCCTCTGCCCACCGTGTCTGCTCTAAGCTCTGTTCTCGCCGGCGGTCCTCGCAAAATCAGCCTCAGGACGGCAATACAGGAACTCCTCCGTCGAGCTACATTCCACTCTGTATAGAAGTTCCGAACGCCGCTCCGTCATCGTGTTTAACTGACGTCTAATGGCCAATTCCAATACCAGAGATGCGGATTTTTGGGTTTTCCGCGATGGTCGAAAGAAAGTTCCCGGCGGTCGCGTTCTTCGCGACCTGCTGACTGCGGTCGAACCGTTATCGCAAGGACCAATCACCTCGGACTCTGTAATCACGGCCCTCATTCTTGCCGGAGAACTCGAGTCCGCCCTCGCCGATTCCGATTGCGCAGGCTTGTCCAAGGTAGAGCAATTGACCGATGCTTTGGCCGCAATGCTGCCGGCGCGGCAGGTCATCTCTGATTTGCGCAGCTTGATCGAAGATGTGGACCGCGTGGCCGTGCCGCAGGAGATTGTGCTCTCCCCACCCGAAGGCTTCGCCTATTACGCGCTTCATCCGCTGGATTTCGCAAACCTCGCAGAACAGATAGCTTCTTCTCGCACCTCCGGATTGGCCGTAATTGGCATCCGAAGTATCGGGACAGCTCTTAGCGCGATCGCGACCGCCGCATGCCGCCAGCAGAGGCGTTCTGCTGACCGCATCACGGTTCGTCCAACTGGCCATCCCTACAATCGCACGCTGGAATTCACTCCCCAGCAGCTCGAGTGGGTGCGCCGTCAGCAGACGCTTTCGTCGGATTTCCTCGTCGTGGACGAAGGTCCCGGCCGCAGTGGCTCTTCATTCTTGTCGGTGGGAGAAGCACTCGTCGCAGAGGGCGTCTCCCCGGAGTGCATCCTTTTCTTGGGCAGTCGTCCGGCCGATCCCGCTCAGCTCTGCGCTCACGATGCCGCGTCGCGCTGGAATCGCTTCCGTTTTGCTTATCCCGAAACCCTGGTCTATCGGTACTTCTCCAACGACCTTTACATCGGTGGCGGAATCTGGCGAAAGCTATTCATCAACCCTCAATCACAGCTTCCTGCCTGCTGGCCGCAGATGGAACGTTTCAAGTTCCTCTCCTGCGACAAAACGTCGGTTCTTAAATTTGAGGGCTTCGGACGCTTTGGCGACGCGATTCTCCATCGCGCGCGGTATCTAGCCAGAGCAGGTTTCGGTCCCTCTGCCGAACCTGCTGGAGATGGCATGATTCGCTACCAATTCATCCCCGGAATTCTCCTGCACCGAACAGAGGTTTCAAACACGCTACTGGAGCGCATCGCCCACTACTGCGCATTCCGCAAGAGCGAGTTCTCCGTGCCGGTACAGCCTACCCAGATTGCGGAGATGCTTCGCTTTAATTTGAGTCAGGCCTTTGACATCGATTGGGATTTCGACCCCGAACTGCTGGCAACCAAGAATCCGGTCCTCGTCGACGGCCGAATGCAGCCCCACGAGTGGATTCGCTCAACTGATGGCGACGTCATCAAGGTAGACGGCTGCACTCACGGTGACGATCACTTCTTCCCAGGCCCAACGGACATTGCCTGGGACTTGGCTGGCGCGATTATCGAGTGGAACCTAGACGCCAAAGCAACCGAGTACTTGCTGGCGACTTTTCACCGTCTCAGCGGTGACGACCTACGTCCTCGGATCCCGATTTTCACCGTGGCCTACACCGTATTTCGCCTCGCATACTGCAAAATGGCTAGGACCACGCTATTGGAATCAGACGACGAACCTGTGCTCCGGCGCGCCATAGCGTACTACCGCGCTCAAGGCGAGCGGCGACTTCTCAAGTTGCAGGACAACTGCACCCCGCCGATCCGCCGCACCAGGAGGTTCCCCAACTACTCCAGCGCTGCCGATTGAGTAATCGATTTGCTACAGGAATGTTCCTCTTCGCATACAGGACGCGCCTGATTTCCTAGGCCTCTTAATTGGAGTATTTAGGAGAGGAATCCTCCTTGTGACCCGATAGGCAGATGTTGGAACCTGAAAAGGTATCCGGCATCTGCCCTCTTTATGTGGCCCAATCACGTGCAAGTCATGCTGCGCTCTTCCGGCCCGAGGATCGCTGCGAGCGGGCAACGTCGCCATCTTTGTCGATAAAATAAAGATACTTGTTGTCTCGCTGCACGGCATTCTTGACTAAAATCTGGGAACCACCATCTCCCGACTTTGCCTTCTGGCAAACATTTCCTTCTCCATCAATGAAATACAAGTACTTCTTATAGTCCCGCTCGAGATTGAGTGTCTTCACTTTTTCTGCCATTCGCTGTCTCCTGGATCTCCTCTTGGATTCCGGGCCAGCAGTGCCCGATGCCTTCCTTAGCATCAGCGGAACCGGATTACAGGCAGATTATGTTCGATCAATCGGCTTTGCGCTCTTCCTGCAGCTGATCGGCAACCTTCTTAAGGTCCTGAACGAGGCACCCCATCTCAGCATGGCGGGTTGCCGAATCGGGGGAACGAAGTACCGAAGACGGGTGCACGGTAGCCATGACATGCGGGACGAGGGGACTTTGTACAAATCTTCCCCGGTCCCGGTTCACACTGAATTGTCCTCCCAGGAGCGCCTGTGCGGCAGTTGCGCCCAGGCAAACCACACGCCCGGCCCGACAACGGCCAGCTCCGCGTCCAGCCAAGGCCTGCACGCATCGATCTCCGAAGCGCGAGGCCTTTTGTGGATACGGCGCTTGCCGCGTGCCGCACCTTCCCGGCGAACATGCTTCACCACGTTGGTGACATAGACTTCTGACCGGTCGATGCCGACTTCCGCAAGCGCCTCGTCGGGGATCCGTCCCGCTGGACCGACGAAAGGTTTACCTTGAATGTCCTCGCGGTCCCCAGGCTGTTCACTGACAAACATGACTTTCGCATTTGCGCTTCCTTCCCCGAATACCGTCTGCGTTGCCTTCGTCCAGAGATCGCAGCCCTTGCGCTTGGCAGCAGCCTCGCGCAGCTTGGGAAGCGTGGGATTCGGAGGGATCAACGCAGAAACCGGCAGCTCGAGTTCGGAATTCTTCCGCGGCATTGCCAACCATCCTGGTTGCAACTGTCAGATGGCTCCAGCCTCCCGTCCGTCAACTGCTGCAGGCTTCGACTCGCGGCGTTTTATATCTGCGCAATTAACCAGATTGTTACACTGCGCAATTAACCAGATTGTTACAAAGCACAAAAATACAGTACTCACCCTATTGGGCACGATTTTCCAATAGCTATACTTCTCGCCACTATCCGTCATCTGATAAGCGATCTAACCGCGCACCATGCTCTCGCAATGCGCCAATCCGACCTGTGCCAGACCTCTTACCTCCCTTTCTGAAGGACGGCTCTTCCAGTTCGAGATTGTCTCGATCTCGGTTTCAGCCACTGACGACACCAACGAAGATTTTGACGAGACTCCACGCCGGGAAACCGCCCACTTTTGGCTATGCCCTCAATGTGCCGCCACCATGGCTCTCACCCTGGAGCCAGCTTCAGGTCTGCGGCTGGTGCCCCTGGAATCCGGCACTGCAGAGGCCAGCCGGCCCCTTCCCGTTCGCCGAGAATTCCACGACTGTTGATTTTCTCGGTACAGGAAGTTCCGCGAAAAGCTACTCGATGCTACGGATTTACGAATAACAACCGCTTGTTACAGTTTTAGCCTGCTGGTGAGTTCCGCTCCGGCTAAGAAGATTCCCTTGCAGCTACTCGCATTCGGTGCTGGTGTGCGGGTACAATTTGGACAGTCGTTTACATTCGTGGGGTAAGAATTACACCACCGTGAGACTCCTTAGGAGCCTTTAACTGCGGTTTTGACAGGGTTTTCGGTCTGGCCCAGTTAATGCTCGTGAGCTTGAAATCGGCTCTTACGCTTGCTTGATCGTGGAGGTAATCGCATGCCATTCCGAATACTCGTAGCGGATGACCATGAAGTCGTACGGCGGGGCTTGTGTGCTCTTCTACAGGCACAACCCGACTGGGAGATCTGCGGCGAGGCTAACGATGGCCGCGAGGCCTTGGAAAAGACTCAGAAACTCAAGCCCGACGTAGTCATCCTAGACATTGGCATGCCCAGCTTGAACGGCCTGGAAGCCACCCGTCAGATACTCAGATTAAATCCTCAGACCAAGGTCCTTATCCTCACCCTGCACGACTCCGATCAAGTCGTTCGCGAGGTGCTGAACGCCGGTGCACGGGGTTTCCTGCTGAAGTCGGATGCGGCGCGGGATCTAGTAGCGGCCGTAGAAGCCTTGCGAAGGGACAAAACCTATTTCACCTCCAAGGTCGCCGCCATGGTGTTGGAGGGCTATTTGAAGAACGGCACGCCGAGTGCAGCTCCCGTTCCTCCTAGCCGCAGCCGTCTTACCCCTCGCGAGCGTGAAATTGTGCAGCTGCTGGCGGAAGGCAAGAGCACCAAGGAAGTGGCCGTAGCGCTGGGACTGAGCGTAAAAACCGCCGAAACACACCGCTCCAACATCATGCGCAAACTGGAACTTCACTCCGTCAGCGATCTGGTCCTCTACGCCGTTCGCAACAACATCGTGCACGTAGTGCAGCCCTCGCTTTAATTACCGGCCATCATGCAAAAAGGTTCTCCGTGGGGAGAACCTTTAAACCCTTGTCGTTCCGAGCCGGCGTCAGCCGGCGAGGAATCGGCTTTTCCTTTTCTCCTCGGAGCGTGCTATGACCGAAGCACCTACTGTCGGGCAATCCCCATCATTATCTGAAACAACAGCAACCAGCGCTTTACGTTGGATGTAATCAGGAAATTCTCTTTCACGTGCTCGCGCCCGTTCTTGCCCAGCTGCTCTGCAAACTCAGGATGAGTTAGCAGGTACCGGATCTGATACGCGCATCCTTCCACGGAATGTACCAGGGCTCCGGTTAATTTATGGATCACCTGGTTAGGAATTCCCCCGACCGCACTTCCGATCGTCGGCTTCCCTTTCCAGAGCGCCTCCGTCACCGTAAGCCCGAATCCTTCTTTCAATGACTTTTGAATAATGATCGTGGAAGCGCTCTGCAGGGCGTTAATCTCCAATCCGGACCAGGGCGGCAGATTCAGCACAATGATGTCCGGATCATCACCCGCCGCCTCCATCACTTCCGCCAAAACCACGGTTCCTTCCGGATCGTCCGTCGCGCTGCCGCCGGCCAAAACCAGTTGGCAGTCCACGTATTTCTTCGCCAGCTGATAAGCCTGAATCACACCCAGCGGGTCCTTCAGGCGGTCAAAGCGCGAAATCTGAGTCAGGATTGGCCGCGAGCGGTCGATACCGAAATCATCACAGACCTGCTGGATGAAACTCGCATCGAGCTGCTTGTTCTTTTCCGATAGAGGATCGATACAGGGATAAAACAAATATTGCGGAATGGATAGCTGTCGGGCAAAAGCCTGCGATGAAAAGATGGCGGCATCGTGCTGTTCGACCAGGGGACGCAGAAATCCCCAGACCTCGGGATTGGGATTGGAAAGATCAATGTGACAACGCCATATCCAGCGCTGATGGTTTGCAGTTTTTGACCTTATGAGAGCCGCCGGTTGCGGATCATGCAGTATGATGACGTCCTCGTCGAATCGCATCCGCGCCCGGTTCTGTTCATTATGCAACAGGAAAATCTCGCGCGCATCATTGGTCAATTGGTAGGCCCCGCCATGCAAGGCATTGTGAAACGCCTTGGTGACCTCGAAGAAATCGTTCCCACCCGTAATTACGTCCCAGTGCGTCGCTACTTCCAGCTCACTCAGCAAAGGAACCAGGCGGTTCAGAATTTCCGCAACTCCACCTCCGACGGCAGTCGAGTTCACCATTTTGACGGTTTTGCCGCGCAATCCTTGCGCCAGAAACCGGAGCTCGTCCAGTTCTGCCTTCCCAATCAGCGGCTCGTAGCCATCCAGTCTCGGAGGTGGTGGTGGTGCGGGTGGTGTCTCCCGTATTCTTGGCTTCTTGCGCCGATCTCTCGGGGGCGCTTCTACTGGTGCCAGCACAGACGAAGGCTGATTCCTCTTGCCGTCCGATCCGTTGCTTCCTTCTTCGGAAAGAGCAGTAGTCTGCTCCCTGTTCTGCGGTTCCATGTCGTACATATCCTCCTGTCAGGCCAGTGCGGTTTCCACAATGCGCACAATCCGGTTGCGCACTCCCTGCAGAGTCGAGGTATAAATATCGATGCGGTTGATCAACTCGGCCGTTCGCTTGAGGCCCATTTGCTCTTCCAGCCACATCGAGAAATCGTTGGAGTTCAGCTTCAGCCGCAAACGCGCCTCGATAAAATGATAATGCACGCAGTGCATGCTGATTCGCTCCAATGCCTCGGCGAATTCAGCCATGTTGCGCGCGACAAATGCGGTTGGAACCACCACGCTGCTCGACGCACAGAAATAAAATGGCTCCAGCGCCCGTCGGTCCTTTACGATTGGATGTTGCCCCAGGTACTCCTCTAGGATTTCTATTAATCGCTGGCGGAGCGCTTGAATGGAAGTGAATTCGCGGACATCGACGCCCGACAGCCGTTCTGCCAGGCCATTCTCGTTGCATGCAAAGAACGCCCAATGCGCAAAATCGTTGGAATAGCCTTCCTGGATAAAGTGGTGCTCCTGGAGGGTTCGGAACGTGTGCTGGAAAATCGAAGCATCCGTGCACGTCTTGATTGCCCCTAGCAACTCACCGAGGGTATTGGCCCGCTCCCGTTCGATCCTCAACAGATGCTCTGCTGAGTTGAAATAAAAAGGCGTCTTCGCCCAGCGGGAAGCCGATGGCTCGCGTTGCATTTGCGCTACAGAGGACTTGTTTGACATAGCACGTCAGGCAGCGGTGTGATCGCCTATCTTTTCCGCAGTCGGCTCCCGCTTTTCGGGCCGTATGTCACAAAGTTGCGTAATGAGATCGCCCGCCCAACGGTACACGTTCTGTTCTTTTACGACCTGCCGCAGCCGTCGCATCCGGGCACTCCGCTGTGCTGGGTCCATCTCCAGGCAGTAGCGAATCGCTTCCGAGGTCTGCTCGATGTTGTACGGATTAACCACTACCGCATCTCGCAGCTCTCGCGACGCGCCGGCAAACTGACTGAGCACCAGCATTCCCTGCTCGTCATCGCGGCTCGCCACGAATTCCTTCGCTACCAGGTTCATTCCATCATGTAAGGATGTAACCAGACACAAGTCCGTTGCTCGATAAAATCGTCGGACTTCCTGATGACTATGCTGGCGCTTCAGGAAGATGATCGGTTTCCATTTGCCGGCTTGGAAACGCCAATTGATGCGTTCGGCCTCGGCCTCCGTTTCGTTTAGCAGATCGTAATAGCGCTTGATATGGGTTCGGCTCGGCGCGGCCACCTGGATGAAAGAAAACTGCCCACGATAAACCGGGTATTTTTCCAGGAATCGCTCGATGGCCGCAAATCGCTCCAAGATTCCTTTCGTGTAGTCGACGCGATCTACGCCCACACCTAAGAAGAGGGCGTCCACACCCAGTTCCCTTGACACCGCGGCCCGTATCGCGCCGTTGTCTTCTTCTTCTCCTGCCGCTCTTCTGCTGGCATCGTCAAACACAACGCTGATGGGGAATGGCTTGACGTAGGTGAGGTGCCCTTTTCGGTTCACCGCCGAATGTTCCCGGTCCAACCGGCACTCCAGCGCGCGATCCACCGTTTGCAGAAAGTTGTCACAATGGGATTGGATGTGGAAGCCGATCAAGTCCGCTCCCAGCAACCCATCCAGCAGTTCACTCTGCCATGGGCAAATACCGAATGCCTCCGGATTGGGCCAGGGAATGTGCCAGAAGATTGCTACCCTCGCCTCCGGCCGCTTCTGCTTGATCAAACGGGGCAGCAACGCAAAATGATAATCCTGCACCAGGATTACGGGATATTTGGTGTCGGCCATCGCTTCTAAGGCTGCAGCGCAAAATTTCTCGTTGGCCTTGCGGTAAGCCTCCCAATCCCCAGCCCGAAAGATGGGACGCGTGTGTGCGATATGGCATAGAGGCCACAGGCCTTCGTTGGAAAAACCGAAATAGTAGCCCTCTTCCTCTTCTTTGGTCAGCCACACACGTCGCAAAGTGTATTTCGCTTCTTCCGGCGGCACTCGCAATGAGTCGTTTGCGTCCACAACTTCCCGATCCGCATCTCCGCTGCCGTGCGCCACCCAAGTTCCGTCGCACGCCCGCAGGATCGGCTCCATCGCCGTAACCAGGCCGCTGGGTGGAATGACTACTTCCACCGACTTCCCTTTTCGCAGGTGTTGGTAAGGCTCACGATTGGACACCACAAACAACCGCGAACCTTGCAGTTTGTTGCGCACGTGGACCGATAACCTCTCCGCCGTCCACTGCGATTCTCCTGCTTCGCGGAGTTGTGCTTCCTGTTCTGCCGCAGCCCGGGCCGCTTCCAGGCTGGCTGCCAGATTACTCACCTCTTTGGTGAGCGGTCGGAATAGTTCCAGGTCCGTATGCTCCGGCCGGGGCACACTTCTGCCTGTGCGCAGCGATCGAATCCATTGTGCCGTCTTGGCAATCGGGCCCTCCACGCTTAGCCGGATAATCACCAGCGTGATCAGGACAATGAACGCGCCTTCCGCAAGCACCCGAAGAAAACTGTCCCGCCAAACCCGCTCGCCTCGGCTCTCAATGTAAGAAGTGTCGTGAACTATAGCTAATGCTCCCATCACTTTCTCGTCTATGTGGAGTGGAAGTGCATACACGTGGACGGGCGTCGAACCGAGCTTCAGAAAATCTCCACGTCCGCCATTGCTGACAATCGCCTCTCGAACCACCGAAATCTGGCTCATCAGCTCGGCAGGAATAGCGGAAGATGCGGCTAGCACTTCGCTGTGATCGCCGTAGATCGCCACACCCGTCAGGTGTTCGCGGTTTCCGAACCTTTCCACGATGCGTTGCAAAGGTTTGTGGGATTTCTTTTCCAGGAGAGGCTCGACACTATCCTGCAAGCTCTCTGCCAGCACCTCTGCCCGCTTGGATAAATCCCGCTTCAGACCCCGTTTCTCCACTGCCACCTGATGGTACGAGAAGAGCAGCGACACTCCGGCCACGGCAATAATGAGCGAGACGATTAGCCGAACACTCAAGAAGCGCACCAGACCCTCCCCCGGACTCGTCTTCGTTGGGTAAGATGGAGGACCGATCATAGCCCTAGCTTTGTCTATTCGTGTCACTCGGAGGGTCACGGTCGGCAACTACGACTGGGTTTTGAAAAGCAAAGATGAAGCAGCCAGGCAGAGTACCGGCGCGACGCACTCCCTCTTCCCTGCTCACGCGGGGCCCATCTCCTTCGCCTATACAAAAAACCGTACAGCGCCCCACCGCCACCCGTCCATACGGTGAGGACTGTATTTCGGCTTGTGAGGCCAGAGACTTACATAACCTAACGCTTGCGGACCTTATCCGGTTACGCGACTCGTCTTCCTCTTGCGGTCGTCCGCCCGGTCCGTGCTCCCGTCACGACTTCTCCCCCGCCGGCTTCGACATTATCTGCTCTGCCAGCTGGGTAAGCCCCTGCTCGGCTTCCTTCTCCTCGTCCAGGGTCTGCTGCAGCAGTTGCGCGGACTCTTGCTCGCCCACTAGTTGTGAGTAGGTGCGAACCGTACCGTAGGCAGCGATCTCGTAATGCTCCACGCGCCGAGCCGCGGAGATGATCGCAGCATCGCGCACGTCTTCGTCTTCGGCTTTCTTCACCACGTCATTCCCTTCCTTAATGATTCCTTCCATTCCTTTGCGCTTCTTCGCTTTGAGCTTCTGGCCGATGTTTTCGAAAATGCGTTCTATGCGCCCCGGCCTGCTGCCTGGTTATTTCCAGGTGCTCGTTCAACGCCTCAACTGTTCTGAGGAGACTTCGCTGATCATCTTGGGAAGCGCCTTGATGATCTGATGTTCCGCGTCATACAGATCCTTCGATTCTTCCACGTAGAATTCATGCAGTGATTTCGCTTTCACCTTCGGCCTCCTAAAGGAATTTCAAAACGATCTGGTGAATCGCGCTGGCCCGTCACTGCAAAGATGGCCTAAAAGGCGAGAGGCAGGAGCCAGCTTTTTAATTCGTAGCTGGCGCCTGCCCGATTGGTGGGTATCTGAGGGCAACTTTCACTTTGCGAAGACAAAAGTAGAGGAGTGACCGGCCTTCAACAATCCTGCCGAGTCTGTAGTTGGAGGTAAGAGTTTCTGTACCTGCGTTCATCAACATCCTGAAATGCAGCCTGGAACTCCGTATGCATGACAAAGCTTCTCTCCTGGCTGATGCACAGACCTTGACTCCTGCTCCCGATTCCTGCACATCGCTAAGCTGTCATTCTTGGATTCTAAGCTGGTCAGGAACATAGCTCTTGCACTCCGGCCCGCCAATCCAGAAGGGTATGTAGACGCCGCGCGGAATTCACTGTAGGAAGCCCCTCTGGCTATTTCGACTCCTACTTTCCGCCCAAGTCCACTGGCTCCAGTTCCGACCAGCAAATCCGCCCTCTTAATGGGGCATTCCGCCCCAAGTGAGTCTCCACAATGGTGTTACAGCAACATATCGGATGAACTACGGGGTGCACCGGATGGACCCAAAACAGCAGTCATCCTACTCTGCGTTCATAAGTTAGCGGGCCGCACCTAGACATTGGGAACGCACCGAAAGGAGATGCTAGTGAACCCCGAGCTCAATACCACCGCACAATACGAGTCGGATCTTGATCTGGTTCGGAAAGCTCAACGAGGAGATGCTGACGCCTTTGCAGGGTTGTTCTATGCGCATCGTCCGCGAGTCTACTCGCTCTGCCTGCGCATGACCAACAACACCGCCGAGGCCGAAGACCTGACCCAGGACGCTTTTTTGCAAGTCTTCCGCAAGCTGTCCACTTTTCGCGGCGACTCTGCACTCTCTACCTGGCTCTATCGCGTAGCCGTCAACACCGTCCTTATGCATTTTCGCAAAAAAGGACTCCGCCAGATTTCCCTCGACGAATCCAGCAACCAGGACACTCGTCTGGTAAAGCGTGAATATGGAAGCGCGGACGAGCGTCTCGCCGGTTCCGTCGATCGCATTGCTCTGGCGCGAGCCATGCAGGAACTTCCTGCCGGCTATCGCACCATCTTCTTGTTGCACGAAATCAAGGGTTATGAGCACCAGGAAATCGCTCGCATTCTCCGTTGCTCAGTGGGCAATTCCAAGTCCCAACTCCATAAGGCCAAGCTCAAGATGCGGGAGTTGCTTGGTTACCACAGTGAAGTGGTCCAGGAGACCGCCGAGCAAAAGAAGATCAAACAGCGCCACCCGGAGACGGACAATTATGCTGCCCAGGAAGGGGCGCGCCTCCCTGCTGCCTGGGATTCCATGGATATGGATGAGGATCTTGCAGATAAGCAGCCCGTTACCTTCCCCCTAGGTGAGACTGCTTCTCAGCTGTGGGCGGAGACCAGTTTGTAGATGCTCGTGAATCGCTTGGGCGAGCCAGAACCTGGGCTCGCCCGACGTCGCGAGCTATGTGGAACGGAAAGAATCATGGCACCACGAACGGCACACTGGCTGGATCGTAAGATCTTCGGGGTCACGTTTGTGTTCTGCGGGACCGAGGTCAATTGTGGAACTGGGCACGATCATCATCACCGGGAATAATCAGCCGAGAAACTCCGGGCCGATTTCGCGTAGCAACGGTACGCGCAATTCTTCAACGGCTTCCACCAGCAACTACCCCATCGCCTTCTGGGATCTTTTGGGTCATAGTGTGCTGCAGCGCACGATTGAACGTCTGCGTCGTTTCGGCGTGCAGCTCATTTCCGTCTTCAACAACCAAGAATCGGTAGCAACCATCTCGCATGGCGAGCCTTGGGAAAAGGCTGTCCTCGACCATGCTCGCAACGGCGTACAACGTATTCTCCTGATCACCTTGGGCGCCTTCACCGAGTTCGATCTCGACGACTTGATGCGTTTCCACATGGAGAACAAGTGCCGCGTAACCAACGTTTCGGACGGCCAGGAGCCGCTCGGTATCACTTTGATGGAATCCAAGTACGTTGCGAATCCTAGTACTCCGCTGCGAAACCGGCTCACTGCACTGGTCTCGTGTTCCTGCAATTATGAGTACTCAGGCTTTGCCAATCGTCTCGCCAGCCCCGCTGACTACCGCCAGCTCGTGCAGGATGCTCTTGCCGGTCGCTGTGAAATTGCGCCCATCGGAAAAGAGATTCAGCCAGGTATCTGGATTGGGAATTGTGCTCGCATACCACGCTCTGTTCGCGTGCTCGGCCCGTGTTATGTTGGCGCCCATACCAGGATTCGGCCGGGGGCCTTGATCTGTCCCGGTACTGCCCTGGAACGCCAATGCGAGATTGATTGCGGTACGATCGTGGAGAATTCCACGATCCTTCCCAGCACTTATTTGGGGCCTGGCCTGCATGTATCTAATTGTTTGATTAGCGGCAGCCGCCTGATTCACCTGAATCGCAATCTCGATGTCGAACTCGGTGACACTGGGTTGCTTGGCTGGACCCAGAATCCGCCGTCCTTGCGGATGCTGGCTGCTCTCGGTTCCCTGCTTACATTCGCCGGAGCCCCGGGTATGCGAGTGCCAACCCCGTCCAGAGCTCCGGCATCTTTAGATTACATTCGCGGCAACGGTTACCTTGGCTAGTTGGGCAAGGCATTCTCTTCCTGCGGGCACGGCATCGGCGACACACGGAAGGAGACAAATGGTGCAGCAAATTGCGGTGGCGGTAAAGGAATTTCCAGATTGCCTGAACTTAGCGGCTGGCCGGGCGTTTCTTCGAGACCTCGAGTCTTTCTTGTCGCAATCCTACCGTCCCCAAATCATTTTTGATCTGTCCGGTGTCCCTCACATGGACGCTGCAGGCATCGACCTGCTCTTGCAATGCGTGTTGGAGATCGCGAATCGTGATGGCACTTTAAAATTGGCAGCACCGGTGCCCCAAATCGCTCTCGTGCTGGAGTTGACTCAGTTGAATGACATCGTCGAGATCTTCAATACGGTTGAGGAGGCCATGGCCAGCTTCGCTGTTTACCAAATCCCACAACAGCCGGGACAACCGGAAGCGCTGCCCCAGGCCGCTTAGCGGCAGCCGCTTTACTGGGACCCGGCAATTGCGCGCTCCGTCTATTGAAATGGAGAATTCAACTGTGCATCGTTGGACCCTGCAAATTTCGGCCCTGCTGTTGGCGGCTTTGCTGTTCACGCCCGACTTGGCACTGGCAATGTCCGGCCAGCAGTCGGAGGCAGCCCCCGCCACTCCGCCACAAGCTGCCGAACCTGTAAATCAAAACGAAGAGAACCAAGCCGATCCCGAGTCGACCGATCAGCCGTCTTTGCCGGACGCGCCCAGCGCACAGTCAACTCCAGGAAACCAGAATCAAGATAAAGACACCGCACCCCAGCAGACCCCAGAAGGTACTGCTGCCGCCCAAGCTGCAAAAACTAAGGGTGGTCCCGCTTCCAACCCTGCAGGCGCGGCAATCGCCCCCGCCAAGCAAGGTCGAACCCGATCGCTGCTTATCAAGATGGGAGTCATTGCCGGTGCCGGAGTGGCCCTGGGTTCGGTCTACGCACTGACCCACGGGAGTCCGGCGCGGCCTCCGGGAGCGCATTGAATTGTGTCGTCATCAAGTCCAGGCATAAGAAATTTCCATGCTGTCGAACTCGAAACCACTGCTCATCAGTTTTTCCGGAATTGACGGCGCTGGCAAAAGCACCCAGATCGACCGCCTGCATTCACGCCTTTCGCAGGCGGGCGCATCGGTGACCCGGTTGACCTTCTGGGACAATGTCGCCTTCATGTCCCAGTTCCGAGCTGGAGTGAGCCATAAATTCCTCGGAGGCGAGCAAGGCATCGGCGCTCCCGGAAGACGGGTCGCACGCAACGACAAAAATGATCGCCGCTGGTATCTCACCTTGGCGCGCTCGCCGCTTTACCTGCTCGATGTCCTGAGTCTTCGCCGAGTGGTGGCTCGGGCCCGCGCTGCCAGATCTGATGTCATCATCTTCGACAGATATATTTATGACCAACTGGCCCACGTGCCCGACTGCTGGATGGGACGGGCTTATGTTCAATGGCTCCTGAAGCTTGCTCCGAAACCCAGCATCGCCTACCTGCTCGATGCCTGCCCCGAAGCTGCACTGCAGAGAAAGCCGGAATATCCCCTGAACTTTCTCCACCGCTACAGAGACTCATATTTTGCGTTACGTTCGATGGCCCCGGAAATGGTCGTCATTCCCGCGCTGGACCTCGATTCTGTCGAATGGACCATATGGGAAAAGTTTCAGGGCCGCTACTTGGCGCATCGGCAAGTCCTCGACCGCGTCGTGTCCTGTCCCCAGCGTAGCATTGCCTGACTGCCTACTCAAGTACTGCTCCTGCAGGAACTTAGGGCGGCCTTTCACGAGACAACATTTGCTCCCCGCAGCCCATCCAAAGCAGCGATCCCCAAAATGCGTGGATTACTTTATGCAGTCAAACGACTCGGCTTGCAAATTCGCTCTTGTGATTCCTACTCTAAACGAAGCGGGAAATATTGAACCGCTCCTGGACCGAATCCGCACCGCGCTCGATCCCCTGTCCATCGCATACGAGCTGATCGTAGTCGATGACGGCAGCACCGACGGCACGCCGGAGATCGTGTCAGCTTGCGCCGACGGCGATCCTCGCATCAGGCTCCTCGTCCGCAAGAACCAGAAGGGACTCGCTGGTGCCGTGCTTCATGGCTGGCGTCACACCGATGCTGATTTCTTGGGAGTGATGGATGCTGACTTGCAGCATCCACCCGAAGTCCTTCCTGCTTTGCTGCGTGCAATTCAGCAAGGGACCGACATCGCCATCGGCAGCCGTTACACCAAAGCGACCTGCGTTGATGGGTGGAACCCACTACGCCAGTGGGTTTCGCGCCTCAGCACGTGGGCCACATTGCCCTTTCAGAAAAACGGCGTGCGCGTCAAAGATCCGATGTCCGGATTCTTCATTGTGCGTCGCGAGTGCGTCGATGGAATCGAGTTTCAGACTCAGGGCTTCAAAATCCTTCTGGAAGTTCTGGTTCGCGGCAAAATTCACTCGGCGGCGGAAGTTCCATTCCAATTCGGCTTGAGGCACGCCGGCAAAAGCAAAGTAGACTTCACCGTTGCGCTCCACTACTTTTCCTTGCTGGGGAAGCTCTCGCGCGACCTCATCTTCAAGCCGGGTCACCAATGAAGATTTGTCTGGTCACCGCATTTCCGCCGAGTCGGCAGGGCCTCAACGAGTACGGCTATCACATCGCTCGCGAACTCCACCAGCACCCCGGGCTCACGCTGACCGTTCTGGGCGATGATTTGCCCGACGCCGAGCCGGAGTTGCCCGACTATAACGTCATCCGCTGCTGGGCCTTCAACAAACTGAGCAATCCGGTGCGCCTGTTGCATGCGATCAACCAGTGCAGGCCGGACGTGGTGTGGTTCAATATTGGCTTTGCCAGTTTTGGCGGAACCCCTTTGCCGGCCTTTGTCGGTCTCGCGATTCCGGCTCTCACACGCATGAGCGGCTTCTACACGCACGTGACCTTGCACCAACTCGTCGAGACCGTGGATCTGAAGGATGCGGGCGTCAAGTCACGGAAGCTTTACCGCCTCGCCGGCTCCATCGCCACCCACATGCTGCTCAGTGCCAACTCTCTTTCGGTGCTGTTGCCTGCATACCGGAAAATCCTGCAGGAACGCTATCGCCGTGGATCAGTCTATGTCCGCGCCCACGGCATCCTTTCCGGGCGTCCCGAATATCCTGATCTCTCCAAGCGAGGTAATCCGGAGCATCGCATTCTGGCCTTCGGCAAATGGGGTACTTACAAGCGCCTGGAGATGTTGATCGACGCCTTCCATCTTGTCGCCGCCCAGGTTCCCAACGTGAAGCTCACGATTGCTGGCGGCGACCACCCCAAAACGCCGGGATACGTCGCCTCGGTGGCGCGACGCTTCCAGAATGGCGCGCGCATCGAGTTCACCGGCTACGTTCCGGAAGATGGGATTGCGCCCTTGTTCCAGAGCACCAGCGTTGCGGTCATGCCCTACTCGTCCTCCGCAGGCTCGAGCGGGGTGGCTCATTTGGCTTGCGAGTTCGGCGTGGCCATTGTCGCCTCCGACATCTCCGACTTCCGCGAATTGTCCGAGGAGGAAGGTATCGCCATCGACTTCTACAAGTCGGGCAACATGCAAAGCCTGGCCGACCGCCTGTTGCACCTGCTGCAATCCCCGGGCCTGCTGGAGGCGATGGCCATGCAGAATTTCTCGGCCGCGCTGCGCATGAGTATGCCGGAAATCATTCGCCAGTACATCCGCTCGTTTGATCTGCAACAGCGAATCAAGGTCCTGCGCGCGGCTTCTCGCTTTCGCCGCATGCCGCGCTGGATGCCCCTCCGGCCCGCGCTGCGCCGCCGAGTCGGCCGCCAACTGGCCAACTGGCACGACACCGAATTCTCCGAATACCTGGACACCAAACCCGCCGAGGCCGATCTGGCTGCTGAGCAACCCCCCGAGCGGAAACTGGGAACTTAGTCTCTCGAAAAACCTCAAGGCCCCTCTCACCGTGTGGAGGCGGGTCTTCGACCCGCCTGGACGGCTCAGAGCCCCGTCCAACATGAACCCTTCTTCCACTTAACACCTCCCGGGAATATTTCGCGCTTCGTCCAGTTATATGCAGTGGAAGGAGAAACTCATGAATCGCGGTTCTTAGCCTGGTGAATGAATCCCCCCATAGACGGGTCCCAAATCCATCCTGCTCTTGAGGCTGATGGCGGGAGGAGTGTTTTTTGGGGAAGGACTGCTGAAATCTGCGTACGTGAATCAGGGCGTCGGTCGTTTCACCAAACTGGGAATACCCTTTCCCCACTTCAGCGCACCCTGCATCGCATGTCTCGAAATCGTCGGTGGGCTGCTGTTGCTGTCTGGCCTGATGACCCGGCTGATTGCAATTCCTTTCGTCGCCGAAATGATTGTAGCCATACTCTCAACGAAGATTTCCTTGTACCTGGGAACGTCTCCGTTGCCTCTGCCGCCGGCGCCTCCCCAAGTCGGGTTGTGGGCTGTGTTACACGAGATCCGATCCGACTGCGCACAGATTCTGACGGTTATTTTCCTGCTCATGAATGGGCCCGGAAAGTGGTCTCTGGACGCGGTATTGCTCCGTCGACCGAGAGAGGAAAGGCGCTTCACGCCTCGCCAGGAAAGCCATGCGGTTCGCGTTGTCGGCTGACCGACGGCATCGCCGACGTGTTGTCTGGCGTTCAGCTCTGGAGCCACGTCGAACCTTGCAGGAGGTACACTGTTGCCCTGTGCCCGAACATGCTGGCGATTCCGGGTCGTTTGAAGAACTAGCGATGCCGCTTTTCGCCCGCCTTTACAACTTCGCGCACTGGCTCACGCAAGAGCGCGCCGCAGCGGAGGACCTGGTGCAGGAAACTTACCTGAAAGCCCTGCGCGGTTTTTCATCCTTTCGCCAAGGAACGAACTTCCGTGCTTGGATGTACAGGATTCTCCGGAATACATTCTTGACAACCCAGGCGGGATTGAAGGCGTCAGCTTCCACCTCGCTCGACACAGATGACGACAAGGCCACAGAACCGGAAGCGACAGGAACTCCAGAATCGGTTCTGCTGGCCCAGTTGGAGCAAGACGCAATCCAGAATGCTCTGGAGAAACTGCCCGTGAAGTTTCGCGAGATCATTCTCTTATGTGATCTCGAAGAGATGAGTTATGCCGAAATTGGCGATACGCTCGGAATTCCCATGGGAACAGTGATGTCACGCCTGTCTCGTGCGCGAAAAGCCATGCGGGAACTGCTGACAGTTAAATTACAGAGGGCTTCACGATGACGTGCGAACTGTGGAAGGACAAGCTGGGTGCATATGTGGATTCTGCCAGCCCGGAAAACGAGCTTGCGGGGCTGGAAGAGCATTTGAAGAATTGTCCGTCTTGCGCGGCAGACGCCCTCAGCCGCCTGCAGCTGAAGCGCCTCACGCGGGCCGCCGCCGTACGCTATGCCCCATCACTAGAGTTCCGCTTGCGGATTGAGAACAGTATCCAGAAAAAAACCAAACCAATCTGGGCATCGTGGATGCCAAGGTTGGCCGTGGCGGCGGTCGCACTCATATTGGCAGTGGTTTCGATTGCCGCCTGGATGCGGCAGTCGGCTCGCGAGCAGGCCCTGACCGAGCTGATCGATCTGCATGTGGCGACCCTCGCCAGTTCGAATCCCGTGGACGTGGTTTCGACCGATCGGCACACCGTGAAACCGTGGTTCCAAGGCAAGCTGCCATTCACCTTCAATCTCCCCGAATTGCAGAATTCGTCCTTCAAGCTCATCGGTGGCAGAGTCACTTATTTTCAGCATAGTCCGGGTGCCCAGCTGCTATTCGGACTTCGCAATCATCAGTTGTCGGTCTTTATTCTAAAGGAGCACCCCGGAATGGTTCCAACCCAAGCTGGCATCATCACCGTGCAGCAAATGGCTTTTAATCTGGAAACCTGGGAAGAAGGTGGCTTGCGTTATGTCATCATCAGTGACTCGAGTCCAGCCGATGTTCACGAACTCGGCCAGTTACTGCGGGCCGCCGCACATTCCTGATGCGGGGATCGTTCCCCTTCTTCGCGGGAAACCCTAACGGCGGTCACCTGGGTTCGGAGCATCCCTTAGTATTCAGCTCTTCGAGGCCTCATTTCCATTATTATTAGAACGTTCCACCATCTTTAAACTTATCTACTCGCCAGCGAACGCTGTGCTTTCCTTTGTCCAGTTGGCGAGTCTATTGCTGTTATGACTTTTCCTGGAGATCACCTCATGCTGAATCGTCTCTGCCAATATTCTTCGATTTTCTTTCTGCTCACTTCGCTGACCGGCACAGCGTCGGCCCAGAAGGCCAAACCTCAGGAGCAGTCTAGAGTCCCGCTGCCGCAGATCAAATACGAGAAAATTAAACTCAAGAACGGCCTCGATGTAATCCTCTACGAAGATCATCGCCTGCCTCTGGTGGCGGTCAATCTCTGGTATCACGTCGGACCTGCCAATGAACGTCCCGGCCTCACCGGTTTCGCTCACCTGTTCGAGCACATGATGTTCCAGGGCTCGCAGCACGTGGGACCCAAGGCCCACTTCCGCCATCTGGAAGGCGCTGGCGCCAGCGACATCAATGGCACCACCGAACTCGACCGAACCAATTATTTTGAGACCCTGCCCTCCAACCAACTGGAACTTGCGCTGTGGCTGGAGAGCGACCGTATGGGGTACCTGTTGGGCACGCTTGACCGCGAGAAGCTTGCTAACCAGCGCGATGTCGTCCGCAATGAGCGTCGCCAAGGGGTCGAAAACGAGCCTTATGGTTTAGTCGAGGAGCAGCTCTATCACCAGCTTTTCCCGAAGAGCCATCCTTATTATGCCGACGTGATCGGCTCGCACGAAGACATCGAAGCTGCGCGGCTCAACGACGTGCGCCAGTTTTTCTGGCAGTACTACACGCCCAACAACGCCAGCCTGGCGATCACCGGCGACATCGATCCCACCAAAACCAAAGCTCTGGTGGAAAAGTATTTCGGTACGATTCCAGCGGGGCCGCCCGTTCCCAAGATCACCGCTGTCACGCCGCCCATTACTTCCGAACGCAGATCGGTGGTTACCGATCAGGTCGAGCTGCCGCGCGTCTACATGGGATGGATCACGCCGCCGATCTATAAGCCGGGCGATGCCGAGTCCGATCTCCTGGCGCAACTGCTTGGCGGCGGCAAATCCAGCCGCCTGTATAAGACCCTGGTTTACGACAAGCAGATTGCTCAGGATGTCCACGTAGAAAACCAAAGCCTGCTGCTCGGTTCGATCTTCGAGATCCAGGCAACCGCCAAGCCTGGGGTTAAGCCCGAAGACCTCGAGAAAGCCATTAACGACGAACTGGCTAAGCTCCGCACTGAAGGTCCCTCGCAGGCAGAACTGGACCGCGCGCGCAACGTGATTGAGACCCGTGTCATACAAGCGCTGGAGCGGCTGGGCGGATTCGGCGGCATCGCCGACCGCCTGAATCGCTACAACCACTACCTCAACGACCCCGGCTACCTTCCCAAAGATATCGCGCGCTACAACAACACAACCGTCTCTGACCTGGAGCGTGTGGCCAATGCCGAGCTGCAGCCTAACTCCAGGGTCGTAGTCTACGGCGTGCCCGGCAAGAAAGTGATTGACGATCCGCCGCGCGCAAAAGAAGAACAGGAAAAAGAGGCCAAGGAGACAAGCACAGTTGCGACCACCATGCCGGATGAGCCCTGGCGCAAAAATGCGCCGCAGCCTGGAGCTTTGCCACAGATGAGTTTGCCCGTACCGGCTGCTTTGAAACTCTCCAACGGCCTGAGCGTGTTGCTGATCGAGCAGCATAAATTGCCGGTAATCTCGGCCCACCTGGTCGTGCTGACCGGCAGCGATGCTAATCCGCTGAAGAAGCCGGGGCTGGCCTCCTTCACCGCGGCCATGCTGACCGAGGGCACGAACCACCGCAGCGCGCTGCAGATTGCCGATGATGCGGCGCAAATCGGCGCGTCCATTGGCAGCCTTTCCACTACTGATTTCTCGTCCGCGAGCATCCGGGTGCTCAAGCAGAACATCGAGCCCGCTCTGGACTTGCTGTCCGACATCGGCCTGAATCCTAGGTTTGATCCTGCCGAGATCGAGCGCATTCGCAAGCAGCGTCAGACCGATATCTTGCAGATCAAAGACCAGCCAGTGCGCCTGGCATTCGGCGCACTTCTGAAAGCGGTGTACGGTCCGGACCATCCGTATGGATACCGCGAAATCGGCACCGCCGAATCGAATGGCGCCATCACCCGCGATGACATGCTGAATTTCTGGAAGCAGGGCTACGTCCCTGGCAACTCAGCGCTGGTGCTGGCCGGCGACATCACTGCCGACGAAGCACACCGCCTCGCCGAAAGATATTTTGGGAGTTGGAAAGGTGGCGGCGCCAGCAAGCTCGTGCCTCCACCCGTCGAAACCAAAACCAATAAGACCGTCTACATCGTCGACAAGCCGGCAGCCCCGCAGACCTATGTTATCGCCGGTGGTCTTGGCGTACCTCGTTCTTCCCCTGACTACGTTCCTATCGAGGTGATGAACAAGGCGCTGGGCGGCCTGGTCTCCAGCCGCATCAACATGAACCTCCGCGAAGAGCACGGATACACCTACGGTGTGTTCTCGGTGTTCTTCTATCGCAGAGGGCCAGGCATCTTCGGCGCGGGCGGCGCAATTCGCACCGACGCTACCGCCCCGGCAGTTGGCGAAATCTTGAAGGAACTGGAGCGCATCCACACTGCCCCGCTTACCGCCGCGGAGCTGAAACTGGCCAAGGATGCTTTCTCCCTCTCTTTGGCAGGGATCTTTGAAACCAGTGAACGCACGGCGGGAACCACCGGGACCCTGTTTACTTACGATCTGCCTCTGGATTACTACCGGCAACTTCCGGGAAAGATCAATGCGGTCAACAGCGCCGATGTCCAGCGGGTGGCGACCCAGTACATCCACGCCGATTCCTCGATTGTCATTGCCGTGGGTGATCGCGCCAAGATCGAAGCGGAGCTGAAGAAGCTTTCTATCGGACCGATTGAGATGGTCGATTACGATGGGAACCCGGTCAAGGAAGGCGCAGGCGGTGACAAGTGACTAGGATCAGCCACCAGAAGGGGCGTGGCTGAGCCCAGTCTCTTAGACTAGAAGCAGGAGAAGTTGGCGAGAGCGATTCCGCTCGTCACCTGGTTGAACACGCTCTTCTGCTGTTGCTGGTACTTGCCGCTGATGAACGCGTAATGCACCCACTGCACCAGACCATAGCGCCGTGCGAAATAGAATTCTTCCTTATCGCCGCAGTTGCCATAGCTCGCGTCGCAGTTATAGCGGTAACTGAGAATCAGCGTAGACAGATTGTTGGGAAGGTTTCCGCCCAGCGAGACCTTGTAAGGGCCCCAGAGCTGATTGATTCCCATTTTCAGAGTGTGTGTGGTGTAGTTCTGGCAGCTGGTATGAATATCGTAAGACGTATTTGGAATTTTAATGGTACTGCCAGGAAATCCGCCCTTGGCGCAACGCGGCGCAAACGGCATGTTGGTGTTGTTAGTGAATTTCTTGTACGTGGTGGGTGAAGTCCAGGAATACTCAGTGATCCACTGATAGATGTACTTGCTGTCGTAGAGTTGAATATCCCAAGGGTAGCCGTTGCCGCCCTTGACCCAGGAGAATTTGCCGGGCTGTACCTGGGTGTAGAGAGGATTCGCGCTGCCCGTCATGTGATGACTGGCGCGCAGGTCGGAGTCCAGGGTCATCCAGTCCAGCATGTCGTACGTCCCCGCGGGACAACTCATCGTCGCCTCCGCGCTCGCCAAACCGTGACCCAGGACTCCAAACCATGCGGCTACTACTGCCAGTAGCGCAAACCGACGCATTATCATTACAACCTCACATGGTTGTAAACCCACTTCCTCCTTCAGATCACCTAAGGTCTCAGAAAAAAGTGCCTTCTCCTGAGGCCCACGGTTCAAAGATCTTTGAAACAGGAATTAGGTTTTGGAGTGATTCCAAGATACGATGGGCCTCCAGCAGGAACAATCAGCGGAAGCCCCTAAACCCCTGTGGAAAACTAGGATGTTTATATTTTATTGATTATAGAATAGTTACTATAAGCATCTACTCTGGTTTCCACAGACGACGGGGAGCAAGCGGCTCCTCACTAGCATGTCGTCATCCCCAACCGGCGTCAGAGGTCGCAGGATCTCCCGTGCACCCTGCTCGCGCGTACTTAGCTTGGGGGCGCCAAGGTGCACGCTCCGCCTTGATTCTGCTCGGGAGGAATCGGCGGCGTCAGCCAAGGCTGCTTTACAAAGTCAAAAAACTCCTTGCTCATGTCAGGCTGGGCTGCGTCTCGTTTGGTCAAGGCGGGGACATTGAAGCGCGTCTCAATCAGCTTAAGGATCGCCGTGTAGTCCATCTTGCTGTGCGAGACGAAGTTCTTCTTGCTGAAAGGTGAGACCACGATCACCGGTACGCGATATCCGGTAACCGTAAAATCGCAGTTCGGTCCGGGAGTGCCGGTGCAGTTGTCTCCCGGCTGCAAATCCGACGGTGGCATGCCATCGGGGCTGACCGCTGCTATGGGAGCGACGTGGTCGAAGAGGCCTCCGCCTTCGTCGAAGGTCAGAACAAACACCGACTCCTTCCACAAGGGGCTGCTCATCAGCG
>DATEPX010000377.1:0-4556 GCA_035272945.1 Terriglobales bacterium | reverse complement strand
GCCGACCACCCGTCCGGAATCCGGATCTGCTGTCTTGGAGATAAACGACAGTAATCGGGCTGCGCTGGGCAGACGCCCCACATCAGGTTGCCAGACATACTGGACGCAAGACTCCCGCGCTCTGGATATCTGAATCAAGGTTCAAGTTGGCTTTAACAAAGATAGGATTTGCACGACCATTGAAAGCCCCAGTGTCTGAATCTATTTCAAGTCCTCAACCACGTAAATGTCCGACAGCCAGCGGTCGAAGCTGTAGGCGACGGAACTGCCGTCAGGCGTACCGACGGCGGCAATGATGTCTAGAACTCCGGTGGGATCAGCCGGTTTTAATTCTTTCCATAGTAGTTTCTTCCCAGATGCGATCGGAATGCGATAGACGCGACTTGGAATCTCTGCCTGGCGGTAGACGTAAATGGCTTCTCCATTGGATGTCCATTGGAATGGGATCTCAGCCGGCGCAAGTTGAGTCACTCTTCGCCCAGGTCCTTCATTTACAGGATAAATCCAGAGGTTGTGACTGGAGTCTTTCGCGAAGAATTGCTTTCCATCTGGCGAGATAATATTCCCCGACCAGGAGGCTGCCGCATACGTCCATTCGGGAGTCATGGGGACTGGCTTGCCTCCGTTCACATCGCCCAAATAGATTCGTGGACCGTGCCCAGCCTCGGCACCGGAATACAAAAAGTGAATGTTATCGGGCAACCAAGACATCATGTACACATTTTGAATCCCAGAGTTGTCGACGCGTTTTGGGGTGCCAGGACCCGTGGGAACCAGCAAGAATTGTTCCCGACCCGCCACGTTTGCGGCTACGCCCGCCCATTTGTTATCGCCGGAAAGAGCTAGCGAGCCGCCTTGCCCCAAGCGGAACGCATCGGTTTCGTCGATTCGGCGGACATAAGTGGAGTAGCTTGGCCCGCCTCCGGTGTATTCTTCGCTAAACAGAATCGTCTTCCCGTCGCTGGAGATGTCGGTAACGACTGAAGATTTCAGCCAGGACAGGTCGCGTTCCCCTTTGCCGTCCGCTGCGGACATCATCATGCTTATCGCCTTATTGTCTTCGGATAGGAGCACCGAACCTGTACGCGAAATGTCGTGTAGAGTGATGTCAGTGCCGGCACGCAAGACTGCTCGTGTCTTTCCCCCGCGTGTAACTGCCTGCAGCGCGCCGGCGCCAAACCACACTTCCTTTCCATCTGCGGACCACGCCAGCCCCTCTATGGAATTCCAACCCTTCGACAAAACTGATTTACGGCCATTCAAATCGAGCAAGGCTACTGCGCCACCGTCATCCGGGAAGACGGTGTGATCCACAAAAGCGATCGTATCCCCTTCTTTTGAAAATCGGATATCGCTGATCCATCCGCTCGTCTCATACCGCACGGTTCCGATCGGAAATTCGATGCGGTACCGTCCTTGCGAGCCTCGCACAACCGCAAGCTCTTTCCCGTTCGGGGACCAATCGGCGTCCGTAATGCCATCCGCTAATTCCCTTGGCGCTCCTCCAGAAAGCGGCGCGACGGCTAAGGTTCCAATATGTTGGCGGTGAGCCACGAAATTTGGCTTCAATAGCATAGCCATCTCGCCCAATTGCGAAACAGCCAATATGTGAAACCGGATGTTCCCCAACGAACGAGATTCGGGAAATTCGGGACGAGTAGAATATGTCCTGCCCGGATTACCATCCCACGCCGCGGTGTAAAGCACCGCGCGTCCATCTGGCGCAAATCTCGCTGTGAAAACGCTGCCGCGGCGAAATGTGAGTTGATGAAACCGAGGCTCACTCCTGGTCCAGAGTGATCTAGCAGCTAACACCCCGACTAAAATGACCGCGACTATCAGGAGCGAATGCGTCATCCAACGCCGAAGCACCACCCTCTGCGACTTTCTCGCTAGGCTTGCGCTTGCCTCAGCAAGCTGGCCCTTCGATGCACTTGTTGGCTCGGGAGAAGCTACCTCTTCGGCCCCCGGACTTGCGATAAAGCGATATCCGCGACGCGGCAAGGTTTCGATGTAACGCGGGTGCTCTGCCGAATCCTTCAAGGATTCGCGCAACCGGTTCATCGCCTTATTTAAGCCTAAATCGAATTCAACATACGTTTCGGAACCCCAGAGCCGTTTCCTCAGCTCGTCGCGAGTCACCAGTTCCCCTGGTTGTTCCAGGAGCGCAATGAGTAGCTGTAGCGGTTGTTCCGAGAGTGTGGATTTATGACCGTTGGAGGAAAGTTCGCCCGTTTGCAAATCGATCAGGAATTCACCGAACTTGATCCGCCCGCGCGATCGGACTGGGAGTGGCATTGAGTTGGATCCGCAAGTGTGTGCCACAAATCTAGCACCCCCAGCTCTAATTTGTCCTTTTAAGAATCAGGTAACGTCTGCAAGTCATTGGAAACCAAAGATCTTGCGCGGGAATAGAAATGTAAGCCTTTTGTCATCTCACCGCCATTGCCTTTCGATTTGGTGTGCTCGAAGCTGCCTAAACGAAATGCGGAACGCATGAAACGGGGGAATTGGACATGAAAACCAAAGCGTCAGCTTCCTTTGCTATGGCAGCACTATTTTCCTTGGTGACGTTCTCCGCTCAAACGGCAGCGCAGACACAAACGTCGAGCCAACCGAATTCGCACGTTCGATATAAGCTCATCGACCTGGGGACATTGGGCGGGCCCAACAGTACAGAGGGACACCAGGCTCCTATCGTCAGTAATTCGGGCGCCGTAATCGGCATAGCGGATACCCTCTTGCCCGATCCGGCCTGCCCGTCAGATTGCTTCATCGGTCACGCATTTCGGTGGGAAAAGGGTGTCCTCACTGATCTTGGCACCATTCCCGGCGGCAACAACAGTGATGCGGTCTGGCTTAACAGTCTTGGCCAGGTCGTTGGCGAATCGGAAAACGGCGTCATCGATCCGCTCGTCGGCGTGCCGGAGAACAAGGCCGTTCTTTGGCAAAAAGACGGTCAAATCACAGATCTCGGGACACTCGGCGGAAACGGTAGTTTGGCGCTCGCGATTAATGACCGGGGACAGATCGTCGGAGGTGCGTTGAACGACATACTTGACCCTTTTTCTTCGGCAACGCAGTCACGCGCGTTCCTTTGGCAAGACGGCGTTATGCGGGACCTAGGGACTCTGGGCGGGCCGGACGCATTCGCCACGTCGATAAATGATCGCGGCCAGATTGCTGGAGTCTCGATGACGAACTCGATTCCGAACGCGGCAACAGGCTTCCCAACGTTCCATCCATTTCTTTGGGAGAACGGCAAAATGCTGGATCTCGGCAGCTTGGGCGGAACGCAGGCTGTACCCGCTGGTGGAATCGACGGCGCTACTGAAGGGCAACGCGCGCTAAATAACCGCGGTCAAGTAGCGGGCGGTTCGACACTGGACGGAGATTCGACGGTTCACCCCTTTCTCTGGGATGGCGCAAAACTCCTGGACTTGGGAACGCTCGGAGGTAGTTTCGGCCTCGCTCGTGCGATTAATGACGCCGGAGACGTCGCTGGCGCCGCCACTACCGCGAATGATGAAGCCGTCCATGCCTTCGTTTGGAGAGAGGGCAAAATGATCGATCTCGGAACTGTCTCCGGTGATTCCTGCAGCCTTACGCATTTCATGAATGCAAGGAGTCAGGTTGTGGGTAGCTCCTTCGATTGCTCTGATTTTGTTGAATTGCATGGATTCCTGTGGCAGCCCGGCGGCCCCATGATCGACTTGAACCAGTTTGTTCCTCCTGGCTCTGGTCTAATCGTGACAGACGGCGAAGGCATCAACGATCGTGGCGAAATTGCCGGTAGCGCACTGCTTCCCAATGGGGACTTCCATGCTGTCTTGCTCGTTCCATGCACGGAAGACTTGATCGACGCGGTGGGCTGCCAAGAAGCAAGTCAAAACGTAAATGCAAGCTCAAGTGAGCTATCAACTCCGGGGAAACCTTTTGTAGTCCCTAATAATCTGGACGCGAAAGCGTTGCTGACTGTGCTTAAGGCCCGATTCGCGCGTCTCTATCACAATCCATTCCTCCGAGGCCCAAGAAATTAGCAGCGCAACTAAACGAACCCGAGATCATCTCAGCCCCTGTGTCGTGGCCATGGGGATCGACCACAAAAGAGGTCAAGTATGTGTGTGGAAGCCTTCTCATTCACAGCCGTTGCCAGACCTCTCTGGATTCCTCCCGGATGACGAGCTATGCGGAAGTAATCGGGTGGTGGTCGGGGGCGAGAGGATTTTGAACCTCCGACCCCCTGCGCCCAAGGCAAACAAATCTACATTATGTGATTGATTCGCTTAGCTTGGTTCTGCGTCTCAGACCACGGTTTTACCCGGTTTTCGGCAGCAATTGGACCCAAATTGGACCCAAGTTTTTGCGTGCTCGGATCCCCCAGTGCTCGACAGAGTTATTAACCCTCAATGAGCGCAATGATTCCATAACAATGTCGGCTCCCACGCCCGAGTAAACTTTGGTGGCGCTAGCCAACCAAGGCTCGGGAGAAAGGAGCCGAACATGATCATTATAGGTTGTGACTATCACCCGGGCTTCCAACAGATTGCGTTTGT
>DATEPX010000376.1:0-5671 GCA_035272945.1 Terriglobales bacterium | reverse complement strand
CTGTGTTTCGAGCCCCATTGTTGAATCACCGGCACGAGTGGCGGGTGAAGTAACCGGGATTAGGTAAGAGTAGCCGACGATCCGCCCGGAATGTGCCGTGCGCGAACATGTAGCCCGTTTGTTTTTCTCAGAGAGTATCCGGCTTACGAGGGCGGACGGAGACGGATTCCTATTCTGTAATCGCTGCGCGGTGCGGCGGTTTACCCTCCTCATGAAACGAGGGACACTTCAAAGCTCGACCGCCTCTTACTTCGACTGTGGTAGCTTCCGCTTTGCCGAGACGGGGCAGACTAAACTCGACCTCCATCCTCGAGCGTGAAGCTTTTTCCACGCTACTGTTTGTGGATTTGGATGTTGCCGCTCGCTATGAATCCTCCGTTACTGTAGGAGAAATTTGTTCCGGTTACGCTGATGAAGAACGTGTCCTTGCCCGCGCCAGGTTCAGCATTATCGCAGGCGTTTACAGTGTATGTGTAGCCCGATTTCTGGTTCACCTTGGCGTCGCCCTTGAACGTCCCGCAGTTGCCTCGGAAAGTGACCGACGGCACACTCGTGTTCGCGCTGTGCACATCGATGCTCCCACCCGTAGCGCCATCATCGTGGTACGAAAGTGACGCGTTAGGCTTATCGTTCTGGGCGACAAATCCGAAGTTGGCGGTAAGACCGGGCGTTTGGGAAGTGATTTGGCCGCCGCCGGTGATCTTCTCTGCCCCTGGCGGCGGTGGCGGAGGGCTACCTGCGCAACTTCCGGTCGTGACCACCGAGCCCGCTGTCGCCATAAGCTGGTGAGTGAAATTCGCCCGGATCTTCCGGCGGCTCGTCGGGTTATCAGGACCGTTGTCCGGGCCGACCTCCGTGTTAACAAGATGATCGTCAGAGAAGGCGACGTTGGCGAAGTGCTGCGGATCAAATGCGATCTGGAAAAGGTCGGCGAGGCTACGGTCTGCTCCGCCACCGAGACCGCCCGTTGAAATCGTGCCGCGGTGGATGACGTGATCGCTGATCACGCTCTGCATAAAAAATGGCGCGGCATCATGACCGCTGACGCTCTCGGCGTAATATACCTTCCATTGCGCCCAGCTCTGCATGCAGGTTGTGCCGCTATTGCATGCCGCCCCTTGCGAGGCTGGGTGTCCTGGCTCGAGAGTGGCACGATCGTTGGAATTGCCAGCCCGATCATCGCCGAACCAAACGATCCCAACGTGACCATTGGCGTCGGCCGCGATCCAGGGGAAGAGGTTGGCATGGCCCCCATTCACCGGGAAGCTCACATTAATTGGGTTCGACCAGGTCGTGCCCTGATCGGTCGAGAAAGAATAGAAGATGTCGGAGTTGACCGACCACGCGGCGTAGACAAACCCAAAGTCATCTGTGGCAAGGGCTGGGAAAAGATTGCCCGCGCCCTGATTCTGCGCGCCCGCCGGGCCCGGAAAGACCTTGGTGTCGGTGAAGGTAAAAGCAGGCAGACCCAGCTTCACGTCGGTCGAGACGCCGACGTAAATGCTGCGGAGGGCTCCACCCGTGAGGTTCTCAGCTAGACTGTCCGGGGCCACGAAGATCTGGTACAGGTTGCCGCGGCTGGGGCAACTGCTGCGATCCACCTTGACCTGCCCGGCGATGTTGGCGCTGTTTGTGGCCGGCACTCCGCCCGCAGCCGGGAAGGTTTGAGGATCAATTGCCTCGGCAAAGCCATTGACGTAAGTCACACCGCCGTCGTTTGAGCGCTGCACTTCGATGTTAAAGCTACCCACATCGTGGTAGTTCAAGTACACCGTTTGAGCGTCGGTGCCGTCGATCCACTGGCGGTCGTCGCCCGGAATCAGCGCGACAACTGGATTCGGCGCGCTGAAGCTGTCGCCGCGCGTGGTCGAATGGGTCCCCGTGACACCCGGCGCGAGGGTCAGGCTCACCAGCGCAAGATTCGGCGCGCCGCTGGTCGGATAGTTCACCGCAATGTCCACATCGCCGCCGCCCAAACCGAGTCCAAAAGGGTCAAGGTTGTTGTTAGCGCAGCCACCTTGCGACGCATTGAAGATGCCGCAGTTGTCGGGCTGGCCTTCGTACTTGAAGGGGTAAGTACCTCCCGCGCCGAGCGGGCCGTCCATCGCGGCATAGTAGCGATGCAGGTCGACACCCGTGGGCACACCGCGGATGCTCGAGACATACACAGTGCCTTGTGCATCGACGCGCACGCTAGGCTCGAGTCCGCGCACGATGAACGAGACGCCGGAATTGGCGATCGGGGCGAGTGGCGGCAGTGGCAACTCCTGGTTGTCGCTGAACCCGTTTATGGCTCCGACGGAGCCGTAGCCCATCAGCAGAGCCAACGCACCCACCAGGCACGTGAGGCCAAGAGCTAGACCAAAATGCAATCGAGGCTTCATACTGACCACCTCCTTGCGTTTAATCAGCGTTTTCTCCAGACTTTGCATACTTGATGGAGGCCACCTCATCGAAAGTGAGGTAGCTTCGGGATGACCCTGTTGATCCTGGACTGCCTTCTAGGACAGATATGCGCCTTCGTAAATCCAAGAAACACCTGAATTGGGAGGAGAGGTAAACCCGATAGGTCTCTATGACTCTATGGATAGGAATAGACTGACCTACGTAGGCCACATTCAAGGCCTGGATGTTGGGATTGAAAACCGCGTGGTATCGAAGCGCTCAGTACGTTCGAGCTGTACCGACCGAACCACAGTTCGATAGCAGATTAGAATCCGGCAACTACCCTCCGGCTGGGGGATCAGCGGCCATTGGGCGGCGGTTGGCAGCTGGCAAAATATCTCGCAGGCAGCAACTTCAAGCGAACTGGTCCCACTGCTAGCAGGCCCCGATATGTCGAGTAACCGCAGGTGTGATCCGCCTGGCTCTTTGGCGATTGTGCCGGGATCACGGGCAACCCTTCCATTACGCCTATCAGGGAAGAGTTGCCGACCACTCACCAAAGGATCGCCACATGCGCTGTGCGGAGACGAACAAGTTCCGGGGTGTGTGAGCCGAATGCCTCGCCCGGGAACTGAAGCCGTCAGATAATCAGCAGGGAGGGTTCGATGCGCCCCAAAAGCGACGGCATTCTGGAAACTTCTTTGTACGTGAGCGATGTGTCGCGTTCCATTCGCTTCTATCAGGACACCTTTGGATTTTCTGTCATCAGCGATTTCGGCCAGCGCGGTTGCGCTATGCAAGCGGGTACTCAGCAAGTGTTGCTACTGTTCAAGAAGGGTGCTTCGCGAGCAATTGCGTCGCCTCACGACGGCGAAGGCGAGTTACACCTCGCGTTCGCAATCCCATCCAGTGAATTGTCCAACTGGGAGTCGTGGCTTAAGCAGAGCGGCATCTCAGTGGAGGAGAAGCGTTCGTGGGAATTGGGTGGCTGCAGCCTTTACTTTCGTGACCCTGACCGCCATTTGCTCGAGCTTGCCACGCCCGGCACGTGGTCGGTTTACTAGGAGAAGTTGTACGTGCAAGCCGTGAAATCGGCAAGCCGCGCTAGGCGCTCCTCGCCGCTGCCTGACTTGGCTCGATGTTCTGGTTGAGACGGAACAGGTTTTCGGGATCGTATTTGTTCTTCAGCGCCACGAGCCTGGCGTACTTCTCAGGACCGTAAGCGGCCTTGACCCGTTCGCGGCCTTCGTCGGCCTCGCGTCCCAAATAGTTCACGTACACGCCGCCGGTCGAAAAGGGTTGCATGGCGCTCCAAAAGTCCCGAGCCCAGCGGACGGGCTTTTCGGCGTCGGCCGGTTCGGCGCATACCCCTGCACTAAGAAAGCTGTACTCGACATCCCGGTGGGCGAACGCGGTGGCTCCCCGGTCCGCTCGCTTCACCGCACCCCCTAACTGGTGCTCGATCACTGCGTGGCAGATCGGCGTGGGTCGTTTGTTGCAATACGTCACCATGGTATCGATCGCCCCGTCAGTGATCTTGTCGAGAAAGCTGGACTTCCAATAGCTCAGGAGGCCAGTTGGATAAAAGCCGTCGATCAACTGCTGCGCTGCGGTATAGGGGATGGGGCCGACCTGATCCAACACCGGCGCCCCCGCCGACCGAAGAGGTTTCACGACCTTCTCTCCTTCCGCGATCGGTCCGTTGTAACAAATGTTCATGCCCACGATGGGAGTACCGTCGGGCAGCGTGATGAGAACGATGTCAAAGGCCAACTCTTCGGGAGCAGTACTGGTGACCTCGCGGAAGAGCTCGAGAACCGTTTTTGCTTTCTGAATGTGATAAGCCACTATGCCAGCGAACACCGGACCAACCGGATGGAGCTGATACTCGAATGAAGTCACAACGCCGAAGTTGCCGCCGCCACCCCGCAGGCCCCAGAACAAATCCGCGTTCTCGGAGGCGCTGGCCGTAAGAAACCGGCCGTCGGCCGTGACAATATCGAGCGAGAGAAGATTGTCGCAGCTCAGGCCATGCTTCCGAGCCAAATAACCCCACCCGCCGCCGAGGGTGAGCCCTGCAATCCCGGCCGTGGAGATCTGACCGCCAGTAGTAGCCAAACCGAAGGTTTGCGTGGCATGGTCGAACTCACGCCAGGTTACGCCGGGCTCTGCGCGGGCCGTGCGGTGCCCGGGATCGACGCGGACACTCTTCATGCGAGAAAGGTCGATGACCAGTCCACCGTCGCACATCGCATTGCCGCTGACATTGTGGCCGCCACCGCGAACAGCTACGAGCAGACTGTTCGCCTGAGCAAAATTGACGCAGTGAATCACGTCGGCAACTCCGGCGCAGTGGACAATCAGTGCCGGGCGCTTGTCGATCATGCCGTTCCAGATCTTGCGGGCGTCGTCATAGCCCGGGTCGCCAGGACGCAGCAATTCACCGAGCAAGCTGGCTTTGAAATTTTCGATGTCACTTGGCGAAGTCATGGTGACCTCCTGCGGGATGTGATTGGGGACTCGGTCCATCCGTTCCCAAGAAAGGGTAGTAGAGGGGAAAATGTGCCTTTCAGGTAGGGTTGTCAAGGCCCCCTTTTGGGATCGATTGGCCCTTGCGGCCCATTGTTGATGGATCACGGCAATCCTGAAGTTATCGATTCTCAGTTTCTTGTTTGCCGACATTCACCCACAACGTCGTTCGGTACCACCATCTGCTTTGTAGAACAAACATAGGGAAGCCCTGACCGAGGTTCATACGCGGCACTATGTGCGATCACATGCTGCCAGATATTGACCAGCTCTTCTGCTGGAGCTAACATTCGGCACCAGACAGTCTCTGTACTACTAATCGTCAAATTCGTTGCGCGCCGCGCAAAAACGTTATCCTCTGGGGTAATACCAGCCCGTATATGCTTCCCTGCCTTTTGGTTGCGGCTCTGCCGCGCTGTGTTAAAGCAATCGAACGCCTAACTTCTTCACGCCTTTAACGCGACGAATACCCGCTGCCAGGTCGGCACTCAGCAGACCACAATCGGCTGCCTCATACGCGAGACGCTGTTTGGGCTACGTGGGCTACAAAATGAGGAAAATGTAGTCGCAGCGTCACGCCACCTAACTCCAATTTGCAGAGGGAAATGGAGATCGCTGGGCGAGGACATTTGAACCACCGATCTCTTGGCACACAACCAGGATGTCGTCGGCACTTTTCTTTGCTGTAAGTTGTTGGCTCTAAAAGAAGTGGTCGGGGCGAATGGATTTGAACCATCGACCTCCTGGTCCCGAACCA